>CAMUAR010000001.1 GCA_947086895.1 uncultured Lachnospiraceae bacterium
TTTTCCAAGAAAATCCTTTTCATTTTCCTCTTGACATATTACCAAATTGCTTTCTGAAATAGTGTAACATACCTTTTCTCAAAAATCAATGTACAGTTATCAAACATGTACTGCAAAAAAGTACAGTACTTGTAAAATCATTGTACGAAAGTATAATTAGTATAAACCACAGAAAAGGAGATGTGTTTATGCATTATACAGGAACGATTTGGCGACCGCCGTATGAAGCGGCATCACTTTTGTTAGAAGTAACGGCAGGCTGTACGCATCACAAATGCAAATTTTGTACCTTGTATCATGATTTGCCGTTCAAATTCAGAATGTCCCCTCTGGAGGATATTGAGTGCGATTTACAGGAGGTTAAAAGGGCAATGAAAGGCTGGAACAGTGAGCGCACCTGTCGAGTGTTTCTGACGGGTGCCAACCCATTCGTTTTATCCTATATCAAATTAACTGCGATTGCAGAACTAATCCACAAGTATCTTCCGTCCGTAAAGTCTATCGGTTCGTTTGCAAGAATTACAGATATTACCACAAAAACTGATGAAGAACTTACTAAACTGCGGGCTTTGGGGTATGATGGTCTGACAATTGGAATAGAAACAGGCGATGATAAAGCCCTGCGGTTTATGAACAAGGGATATACCTCTGCCGACATCATAGAACAATGCCAGAGATTAGATGCAGCAGGCATTCATTACAGTTTCTTTTACTTGGTGAGCATTTCTGGGGCAGGTCGTGGAGAGATTGGAGCAAAATTGACGGCTGATATATGCAACCAGATACACCCTACGCTCATAGGGGCAAATATGCTTACGATTTATCCCGATTCTGAACTTTTTGCAGAAATACAGCGTGGGGACTGGCAGGAAGAAGGAGAAGTTGAAAAATACAAAGAGGTACGGACACTCATTGAAAATTTGCAGATACCTACCATCTTTGCGGCAATGGGAGCTTCCAATGCGTACCAGTTTCATGGGCAGCTACCGAAAGATAAGAAAAAGCTGTTGGCGTTTCTCGATGAAATCATAGAAAATGTCAGCGAAGAAGAATTACAGAGGTATAGAAAAAGTGTTCATCATCTGTAAATGAAAGGAGGAGCAATCATGCACTTTACGGGCAGAACTTGGCGACCACCATATGAAGCACATTCAGTCATCATACAGGCTACTTCTGGCTGCACCTATCATAAATGCAAGTTTTGCAGCCTGTATAAAAACGAGTGCTTCCGAATGTCGCCTATGGAAGAATTTGAGGAAGATTTAGCAGAGATAAAAAGTTATCAGCCAAATGCCCGAAGGATTTTCTGGACGGGGGCTAATCCGTTCGCAATGAGTTATGAAAATCTCAAACTGCGGGCGCTGACGGTAAGAGACTATCTGATTAAGTGTCAGACAATGGCTATGTTTGCAAGCATCCGTGATATTAAAAACAAAGAGGTATGGCAGCTTAAGAAACTACGAGCAATGGGTATTAACGGACTGAGTATCGGTGTGGAAAGCGGCGATGACGAAACGCTTGCCCTTGCCAATAAGGGATATACTTCGGCGGATATTCTGGAACAATGCAGGAAATTAGACGAAGCAGGCATGGAATACTACTTTGTTTATATGACAGGACTTGCGGGAAAAGGCGGCGGATACCAAAATGCAAGGAATAGTGCAGAACTGTTTGGTCGGCTTAATCCATACTTTATTTCTGTGGACTCTCTCACGCTTTTTCCAGATACGGAGCTGTATCTGATGACACAGCACGGCTTGTTTGTACCTGCCGAAGAAAAAGAGCGTATCCGTGAATTACAAATTCTAATCAATAACCTAAATATACGCACACACCTATTTGCGAACACGGTATCTAATTTCACACCAGTAACGGCGTATCTTCCCTATGATCGTGAAAAGGTAACAAACGAGCTGCAATTTGTTTTAGATAACACGGATGAAATGGAAATGCAAGAGTATAGAAGAAACCTGAAGTCTTTAGGATAAGACTTATAGGCGATAATAAAAATTATTTTTTTAAGTAACAGCAGTTTACAGGTATCAAAAACCTGTAAACTGCCATAAACAAATCTTAATGATGGAACAGGCGAATACCAGTAAACGCCATTACCATGCCGTATTTATCGCAGCAGTCAATCACCGCATCATCACGGATGGAGCCGCCTGGCTGCGCAATATATTTTACGCCGCTTTTATACGCGCGCTCCACATTGTCCGAGAATGGGAAAAATGCGTCGGAACCACAAGTTACATTAGAAAGCCCATCCAGCCATGCGCGCTTTTCCTCACGAGTAAATACTGCTGGCTTTTCCTGAAAGATTTTTTCCCATGCGCCATCGGCAAGTACATCTTCATATTCATCGCCCATGTAAATATCAATCGCATTATCGCGGTCTGCGCGCCCAAGCCCATCAAGAAACTTTAATCCCATCACCTGCGGAGACTGACGCAGATACCAATTGTCCGCCTTCTGACCAGCAAGTCTTGTACAGTGAATGCGCGACTGCTGCCCTGCTCCAATGCCAATCGCCTGACCATCCTTCACATAGCAGACAGAATTTGATTGCGTATACTTTAATGTAATCAGGGAAATCTTCATATCCATCCGTGCGTTTTCCGGCAGTTCTTTATTCTTTGTCACAATATTAGAAAGCAGTTCATTGCCGCAATCTAATTCATTTCTGCCCTGTTCAAACGTAATTCCATACACTTGCTTTTGCTCAAGATTTGCTGGAATGTACGACGCATCCATCTGAATAACATTGTAATTGCCCTTCTTTTTGGATTTCAAAATCTCCAGTGCCTCCGGTTCATACCCCGGCGCAATAACCCCGTCGGAAACCTCGCGCTTAATTAAATTTGCTGTACATACATCGCACACATCAGACAGAGCGATAAAATCACCGTAGGAGGACATACGATCTGCGCCTCTTGCTCTGGCGTAAGCGCTTGCAAGCGGTGTCAGCTCGCCGAGATCATCCACCCAATAAATTTTCGCAAGTGTATCGCTAAGCGGCAGACCAACCGCTGCACCTGCCGGAGAAACATGTTTAAACGATGCTGCCGCCGGAAGTCCCGTCGCCTGCTTTAATTCTTTTACCAGCTGCCATCCATTAAAAGCGTCCAGAAAATTGATATATCCCGGTCTGCCGTTCAGCACAGTTACAGGAAGCTCGCTTCCATCTTCCATAAAAATCCTGGAAGGTTTCTGATTTGGATTGCATCCGTACTTTAACTGAATTTCATTCATAAATAAATATCCTCTTTTCTGCGCTGCTTTTTTATATTCCAAGTTTGTGGATGCAGCGCAGACACAAACTTGTGAGCAAAAAATTTTTTAGATCTTTCACTCTTTCCCCTTTTTTATTTGCCAACTGTCTTTTTACTATGGTATTTCTACTTGTCCGTTTCGTTTTATTCTTCCGCTGTTTTATTGTCTTACGCGATAACACATTTTAAAAATGTTTTAAAATCGCTTTCTCTACACGTTTTTATTGTAAATTTTTGATTCATACTCTCCGGTTTCAATATCGATATAGCGCACAAACAAAGAAACTTTATTTTCCTCGTTTAAGCTGTTCCACAACATATCCCCAAATTCCTGAATACTGCCGGAAATTTTTATAAGCTTTGGCTCTCCCTCAAAACTTGGCAGAGGATTTCCGTCATGCATATAGGTGTGAATAAAATGCCCTTCCCCTGCTTTTGGATTCTGATATGCAAATGTAAAGCGATTGCACGAAGAAGGATCGCCGTGATTGCTTTTTAAAATCGACATCGCATAATTATAGCCGTCCTCCAAATGCATAATACCGGAAATTCTCGGCGTATAATTTGGTGCGTCCGGCTCAAATTCCCGGCAGCGCAGCGACTGCTCAAACGTCATCTGAAAATCCATGCCTTTATAAATCGTATCTGTCTGGTCTCCGTTCGTCACAATGGTTTTGTTGCCAAGCACCCGCACCGGCGCGTAGATAATAAGACTTGGATCCTCCAGTTTTGACGGGTCGAACGCCTGTGTGCGAATCCCTTCTCCATCTTCTACAAATACCCGGTTGCGGCTGTTCTGGCTTCTTCCCATAATAAAGTAAGCAGCAACCGCCTTTGTTCCATCCTCCGACCGTCCAAGCACAATTCCTCTGCCTGGATACGCATTTCCTCTCAATTCCTGTTCCAGTGACAGCATGTCCATATTTTCCTTCCTTTCCGCCGTAAAAAAACGGCAATCAATGAACCGATACATTATTTGCATGTTGCGCAGCAACAAACTTTTTTGTGCGGACGTACAGCTTATATTGATCGAATCGGGGAATGCTTTTCTCCTCGATTCGCGCGCCGTTTGCATGTTGCGCAGCAACAAATTTCCCCGTCAAATGTGCGGCTTATATTGATCGAATCGGGGAGCGTTTTTTCTCCTCGATTCGCGCGCCGTCCGCATGTTGCGCAGCAACAAACTTCCCCGTGTGGACGTGCGCATAAAAAAAGATCGCCCAGGCACGCAAATAATGCATTCGCCCAGGCGGTCGGCATATCGTTTTTGTACGTTCCCCTCAGGTTACCCTGCTACAGCCCAGCAAACATTCCGGTCTCTGTTTTTCCGCCAGTCACGTACACTTTGCGTCTCTGTTCACAAAGTTTTCCCTAAATTACAAAAAACTTGTATCCCATAATGCGCTTTTTTAATTAGGAACATAAAAGCAGCCACAACCATTTACAAACTGCTTTAAAATATGCTATCCTGAAATTTATCTTACACGAAACTTTTGGAAATTGCAAGGTGTTTTTCCACAAAATACAGAATTTTACAAAAACTATTCCACCCTCACTTGTATTACATGTCGGAATTCTGTATAGTCTGTAAAATATACGGTCGCCATCCCTGGTGTGCGTGCCTCGCTGTCCTCTTTCCCCTCCGTAAAACGATGGGCGGCAAATGCAGGACCCACTTTTATGGAAGAATTTTTATTTGACGCTTCCACCCAGGAATCTTTTAATACTAAAACTTCGTTGCCGCGCACAGCGAGATCAAGATGTTCGTTTGATATCCTCTCAATGCCCCCAAACGCCAGTTCAATACGCCACGGCGCACCAGAAACGCCCGATGTTATAATCTCCACATCCACACCGCCTAAAACATCGTGTACAGCAACATCGATTTCCATATCTGGTCCCTGTTTTTTCGGTCTTTTCGCATGATCCATCTTCCACCAGTCGCTCGTTTCTGGTGCTTCTTCAAACGGAAGATAGTACCAGCCGCGCATCGTCTGATGCAGCCGAAATACATCGCCGTCCTGCTGTATCGTTTCTGCACGAAACGCGCGGTGTTCGCAAAAACTTCCCGCAATTTTCATCTCAAGCTTTATTGTTCCGTTATGAACGCAGAGAAAATTTGATTTTCCTCCCATCACAGTGTAGGTAAATCCTTGTTTTCTAACCCTTGCAATCCCTGACTCCCTGTAAAATGCCCGGTACTGTTTCGGTATTCCCACAAGCTCTGACTCATAGTCCACAAGTTCTGGGTGATACATAAGCTGCATTAAAAAATCAGGAGAAGAAATCTGTTTTTGCTCCACCATCACAAAAATATAATTTGCCATCCCAATAAATTCTGGAATTTGATAGCGGACGCCAAGAAAAAGATATTCATAATAATAATCTTTTGGGAAAATCAGCAGGTCTTTGTCAAATCTTGTGGAATTTGCGGTAAATATACTGTCGTCCGGTTCAAAATAGGTCAACATCATGCGCAGATTCCGAATTGCATACTGCTCATAAGAAGAATCTTCAAACGCCTCAGAAAGAGTTATCATAGCATCGTTGTTGATCCGATTATAATTTCCCGCAGATTTTTCAGAAAACTCGCCGTCCTCGCTGCAGTCAATTCCCTCTTTTAAATATATTTCAGCAGCGGACATCAGTTCTTTATCGGAAAATAATTTTCCGCAAATTGCAAGCATCGACGCGATTGCCCATCGATGATTCGGCGTGTGAAAACCGCCGCACAAAAGTCCTTTTGCTCCTAGATATACAAGATCTTCTACCTTCTTTTTTATTTTATACTCGTATTCTGTCCATTTTATATCTTTTCGACTGTGAAAATATTCGACTACCGGCACTAACTTTTTTATACAGAACGCAGTGTCCGGCGCAGAATAAAAATTGCAAGTAATATAATCAAACAAACCATTTTCATGCTGAACGCTCTTTATATAGTCAAACGCCATCAAAATTCTATCGTATAGTTCATTGGAATGATAGTAAACGGTATCTTTATTTAAATATCCCGCAATAAGATTTGATAATTTATAAATTGTTGATTTTGCTTGATACACACCGTCTTCCTGTATAAATGCCCCGCAAAAAGGGCTTTCCCGATCCATATTTTGCAAATGCAGCGCACGTATTACACGCTTGTTTGTATCTTCCACCATTTTTTTATAATGTTCCTTCATAATTCCTCGCATTCCGCCGCGTAAGCGGCATTTTCAATCAAAGGTTGAAAATTTTTAATTTTCCATCTTCCACGGGCGCAAAAAACCGCGTCCTCTCCTTTTTGCAATATAAAATAGTAAAAAAACTACCATCCATTACAACTTTCATTTGTGTTGACTTCCTGTTTTTTTGCACTTTTTATATACAGTACATACAGCAAATAAAATCCTGCCATGCTAACTGGAAAAATCATAATTCCGCGTCCAAATCCAACCGTATCAACAATTTTTCCAAACACTGCGTTAAATCCAATATCGAACAATGTCGCCGCACTGATCACCGCTCCGGTTGCCCCCGCAATAACATTTGGCTTAAAATAATGCCGCAAAAGAAGCACCAGCGTCGGGTAAATAATCGATAAAAACAATCCCGCCACACTTACCAGAGCAAGCGCTTTGTCTTTACAGACAATTCCCGCAATATAAAACACGGCTCCGGCTCCGCCGAAATACAAAATACTGTTCTTCTCGCCAAGTTTTGATACCAGCGGAGAAAAAACAAGCCGCCCAACGGTCATACCGCCGAAAAACAGCGAATGATACATTGCCGAATCTTTCACGGAAAGCCCTGCCTCCTGGCTGCAATACATTTTCCACCAGTTTAAAATCCCGTGTTCCGCAATAAAATAAAAGCCGAAAATCAATGTAAAAATTAAAAATGTGCGGCTTTTATAAATTTTTTCTATTTCTTTTCCACTTTGCTGTTTTTCCGAAATGCCTTTGGGAAATTCTACGCCGAAAAGAAGTACCGTTCCCACGACGCCAAGCGCAAGAAGAATAAGATTCACCAGCCGAAAATGCCCGTAATTTGAAGCAAATCTTCCAACGAAATTCTGACTTGCGCTTGTGCCAATCCCCTGGGTGAAAAACAGCGTGTTTACAATCATACCGGCGCTTATTCCAAAAAATGGCGTAGATAAAATATTAATCATTGTGTTCATCAGCGTTGAGGCTCCCATACTGACAAACATTCCGACAAGCAGACATACATAATGATCGGTTGCCACATAGAAAAGAAGTGCTGCCATCCATAAAATCAGAATGCCGATACATACCTTTTTCTTGTCAAAGCGATCCGCCATTCTGCTTCCAAACAGCATAAACACCAAATTCCCAATATAACTTACCGTAATCACCATGGAAACTTGGGATTTTGATAAAGAAAAATGTTCTTCGAAAATTTCCGAAAATATTCCTCTCATGGAATCGCTTGCCCCAAGTCCAATCATAATACACATAAATGCAAGATATACAATTATTGTTTTCTTTTTCATTTAATTAATTTCCTCAATATAGTAAACACCTTCAATTTCGCCGAGAACTTCAAGCATCCGCGCGTGTTCTGTCCGGTGCGCCGCCTTTAAAAGCATCAGCGCGCCGATATGGTCTTTGTCCGTTTTCGCCTTTCCAAGCTCTAACTCCGAAATCTGAATTCCGCAGCTTTTTGCATGTTTTAAAAACTTGCCGATGCATGTAATGTCCGCCAATTCGACAAATATATAAATTGTGCGGTCGTTCGCATTGATGCGGCTTTCAAACACTTTCAATAAAGTATTTGCCAGCATACAGAGCACAGTTGTCACAATTCCGCCCGAATAAAATCCCGCGCCCAGCGCAATGCCAATACACGCATCCACCCAAAGCCCTGCGGCTGTCGTCAGCCCTTTAATTTTTTGCAGCCCGGTTACAAGAATTGTCCCAGCACCCAGAAAACCGATGCCGCTGATCACCTGCGAACCCATACGCGAAGCATCTGCCATCGGGTAGCGCTCACAGATATACTCGTTTGTAACCATTGCAAGCGCTGCCCCGACACAGACCAAAATATGTGTGCGAAGCCCTGCTGGTCTGCGCTTTTTGCCCCGCTCAACGCCCAGAAGCCCGCCGCACAAAAGCGCGAGCAGCAGCCGAAGCGTCACTTGCAATAGTTCCATACTGCTCTCACCTCCCGTATTCCATAAAAAATAACATTGCGAGCGCCTGACCATAAGGCATAGATTTCAATTCAATGTTTTTATAAAATTCGCGGTTCTCGCGTCCCATCGGCGTGCCATAAGAAACCTGCTCTAAAATTCCATCGTCTGATATGTAAGAAAAAATAGGCATAACCGCCCGTTCTGCCACCGCAAGGTACTTATCAGAAAGCAAACCGGTATGCACGCCGCGAAGAATCCCGTAAGCAAAACCGCATGTCGCACTCGCCTCCACATAGGAATCTGCATCGTCGATCAGCGTGTGCCACATTCCATTTTCCTCCTGATATTTTTCAAGGCTGTCAACCTGATTTTGCAAAATCTCTGTCAACGCTCTTTTTACCGTCGGCGAGCAATCTGCCATCGATAAAAATTCTGGGATCGCAATGGTAATCCAGCAATTTCCTCTTCCCCAAAATGCCCCTGCAAAATTATGCCGTCCAAGGAACGTCCAGCCGTGATACCAAAGCCCGCTCACCGGATCTTGCAAATACTTTGCATGCAGCAAAAACTGATACTCGGCCTCCTCAATATAATCGCGCCGTCCTTCAATCCGTCCCATAACAGCAAGGAAAAGCACGGTCATAAACAACGTGTCGTCCCAAAGTTCCTGCTTATTTATACTGTCGGACGTTTTATGCTGAAAACCGCCTTCTTCTGTTCTTGGAAAATCCCGAAATATCCACTCTGCCGCCTGTCGGCACGGTGCAAGATACTCTTCTTTTTTCCGATATTCCCCAAGCAAAGCCATAGTGAGAAACGGCGTCACCGTATTGACATTCAGTGCCGGGAATCCAATTTTAAGCTGTTTTTCATAGTACTCTGTCAAAATTTCTTCATATCGCGTTTCTCTGGTCTTTTCAAATAACTTCCAAAGCCCATACAAACCGACTCCCTGCGTCCATTCCCAATGCTGGTACTTTCGAATATCATCCCCCGCAAGATTGCGGCTTTTCATATTTTCCAAAAATACTTTATCGTCCTCATACAAAATTGGACAGAACGCCTCAACCAGACGAAGCAATTTCTGATTCACCTTCTCATGCGAAATACCCTTTGCTGTTTTGCTGCTTTCCTCCGTTTTCGTGCCGTTTTCTAGAGCCTGCCTTTTTTTTTCGCTCTCTTTTAAAAAGCCTTTTTCCTTTAGCTCTTCCTCCAATTGGTGCAGCAGTTGAAGTAATTCCATCGGAGTTTTTACAATATAATCCGGCTGCCAGTCCGGTTCCTCAATTTCGTGAAAATAGCGCGGCGACCAGTCGAGCCAAACCGAGACAAATCCCTGTCGGTTTGCCCCCACAATATCTTTCTTTAAATTATTTCCAATCATTACAATGCGCGTCTGGTCTTTCTGTGTTAAACCAAGTTTCTGCATTGCGGTTTCAAACATAATCGGCTCTGGTTTTTGTTTTCCTACAACTTCTGATATTACCCACGCATCAAAACAATATCCAAGCCCGTTTTCGCGGTAAACATTCTGGAATGATTCCCACTCTCCATCTGCCACAAGCGCAATTGTAAATCCTTCGTCATGCAATGTTTTTAACAGTAGATCTGCTCCCTCAATCAAATTTGCTGACGTCACAATTCCATTTTCATCAAAGATCTGGGATCCCTCATCGATAAGAGTATCACCGCTGTCTGTAAAAATAATTAGCTTCTTTTCCATAATTTCCTCGTATTCCGCCGCGTCAGCGGCATTTTCAATCAAAGGTTGAAAATTTTTAATTTTCCATCTTCTCCTTTGCAGATTTTTATTGCAGTCTGCCAATTTATATTGTGCCGCACAAAACTTTTTAAATAAAAACTTAAGCCAGAGCGTGTCTGAAAACTTATTTCTACATTCTGCATATCTCAATTGGCAGGAGCTTTGCTCCCTTATTCGGCAAAACTCTCCTGCATAATGAAAACGCACAGCCCACAAAAAACAGTTCTCAGACACACTCTAATTTAAGTGTACATCGAAAAAGAGCTTTTCGCAATCTTTTCTTCAATATATTTTATACAATAATAACATTCTAAATTTCCTTGGAATCAACACGGTTTTCAATTTATATATATTGTTTTATTTCAGCGGACAGCACTTACAAGCAAGACAGTAAGGTCACAGAAAAAAGAGCATTTCCACAATATTATTTGACATTCTTCATGCTCAGGGGCAGGAAATTTCTGCTGCTCTTAAATCCTGCCGCACACCATGAAAATCTCTGTGCTTTAAGAAATCTTTCTCCAAAAACCGTATAATAAAAAATTGCCGAAAATCCATTGATTTTACAAGATTCGCTGTGCCATGAAAAAAACTAAAAATCTTCTCTGGAAAAAATACACAATATAAAGTATAATTAGGAGAACCTTTCTCTTTCTTATTTTCCTCCTTCATTGAAACTTGACTTTAAAAAACAATTGAGATAAGCAAAAGATTAATTCAGTAAATGAAAAATAAGGGGTTGTGTCTGCACGCTGCAAAACCTGCGGCTTGACACAAATAATTTATGCGGGAAAAGCAACGCAGAAACGAGGATTTTTATGAACAAAAAAGATATCTTAGAATTAAAACGCCGTCTAAAAAAGACTCACTGCACCTTTACTAAAATGTGCGGATGCTATGTCAACTCGGACAAAGAAATTGTGCTTACCATCGGGGAAACTTTTCTGAACCTTGCGGAAGAAGAACTTTACAAATACTTGGAGATTGCCGGAAAAACATTGTCTGGCACGGTAGGAAACAACCTTTTAGAACTTCCTTTTCCAAAGGAAGAAGAACAATCCGGCGGCAAACAGCAATTTTTTATGGGACTAAAAGAAAGTAAACTTCAAAACGATGCGCTTCTTGACACATTTTATCATCTAATTATTGACAATTACGATTATGTTGGAAACTATCTGATTCTGATTTTTCACGATGCCTATGATGTTATGAAAAAAACCAAAGATAATCTTGACCTTGACGAATCCGAAGAAGTTTATGAATATCTGCTTGCCGCTGTATGCCCTGTCACGCTTTCCAAGGCTGCCCTTGGTTATTTCGAACAGGAAAGCCGCTTTGGTTCACGCCAGCGCGACTGGGTAGTCGGCGCGCCGGATGCTGGTTTTGTATTTCCTGCATTCACCGAGCGCAGCACAGATATTCATTCTGTTTTATACTACACGCGCGATACAAAATCGCCGCACCCGGAATTTATGGAACATATTTTAGGATGCCCGGCGCGCCTGACGGCAACGGAGCAAAAAAACACGCTGGAAGATATTGTGACCAGTGCTGTTCCTGACGATGAGCGCAGACGCGACCGCGTGTTGTATGATATTCATGAAACAATCCACGATATGCTGGAAGAACGCGCGCTCTACGCGGAACCGGAACATGAGCCGGAGCCGATTCTTCTGACTGCACAGACAATCCAGGACGTGCTTGCCGCAAGCAATGTGCCGGAGGAGATCGCCGCTCGTATCGGCGATTCCTACACCGAAACATTCACTGACATTCCTCCTGCTGCCGACTTGATTGTCGATAAAAAACTGCTTGCCGCCGGAGCACATATACGCAAGGAAGAAGAACTTATGGTTGAAGTGCAAAAGCTAAAAGATGAATTGGCAGCTGCAAAAACAACAGCTTCTGAGCCGGGTGCTTCCTCCTGTGAAGTTATTCTTACGGTCGCACCAGACAAAGTAGAACAAATCAGCGCTCAAGTGATTGACGGCAAACGTTGTATTATCATTCCTCTTAACGAGAACGAACATGCCAGCGTAAATGGTGAGGACAATGTAATTTAAGCAGAATAATCAAACAAAAACATAAAAGCAAAAATATAGAAAATACGCTATCAAAACATAATAGCAAGAATTTTTATTCGTTTTATACATAAAATTATATTTTTAATAATTAGAAATACTTATATATTTTTATTTAAAAACAATATAAATTTTTGCGTGTTATATCAGAAACAGATTTTTAAAATACAATTTTTGTAATTGCGCCAAAAAAAGGTCGCTGCATACTACTTTGCAGCGACCTTTTGAATGGACACTTTTTTTATTTATGGCTGAACGGGAATCAATACTCCTAAGCTGCCCTCCGCATGAGAAAATCCAAAGGAACCTTCTGGGAAAACAATTTGAATATTACCCTCCCAAAAATACCAGTTGACGGTATTTGCATCCAGCATACTCGAAACTTCCTGTTTTACAAGAGCATCATCGAATTCAAATTCTGAATAATTTTTATAAAGCTCTTCTACAATCGCTTCTTTTTGTTGCTCATCCACTGTGATCACATCAGACAACTTCAGCTGCTCTCCAGTTTTGGCATTGAAATTATAAGAATCGGTATAATTATTCGGGTGCGTTCCTCCCTGCTCTTCCGTTCTTAATATCATAATACAGACAATATCCGCATCGCATCTTGTAATTGTAACACTTGTATCTCTTCCATACACCCAGGAAATCTCGCCCCACTCTTTTGCGTTTGTCTCCATCTCATCCAGAAATTCTTTGTTCTTTCCTTTCCATTCTTCATTGAGCTGGTCAGCGGCTGTAGACAAAGCACTATAATCGTCCCCTGTTACAGTAAATACCGGATATTCCGCATAAACAAGCTCCCTGCCTGATTCATCGGTTCTCGCCTCACGTACAATCTCATAAGAAACTACAGGTGCAGAACTATTTTTTGAATCGTCCTTAATATTCGGCGCAGCAGATGGACTACTCACATCGGGCGTATTTACAGGATTTTTTAAATCAGATCCCTCTGTGTCTTCCCTGTTCCCATCTTTGCTGCAGGCTGTAAACAACAAACAGGAAAACAACACAATACCAAATCGTTTTGCTGCATTTTTCTTTTTCATAAAAATAAGCTGCCAGAGCGCGTTTAAAAAATCGACAGCGCTTCCCCCTTTCCTTCTTAGCAAATATGTTTTATAAATGCGTTTTTTATTTTAACACGCTGCTCACAAAAGAAAAGAGAAAACGGAAAATGTTCAGCAAATATTCAGCAAATATTTAACAAATATGCAATATGATTCTTATTTACTCACCATCAATCAATTCTGTTAAATCACCTGTATGCAGAACTGCCAATTCATGCAGTGCGCGGGTTGCCGCTACATACAGCAATTTCGCATGTCCGTTATCCATCGGATAATCTTTTTGGGTTGGCTGAAAAATCAACACTGCGTCAAATTCCAACCCTTTGGTATAATCAACTGGAAGCACCATAATTCCCTGACGAAATTCTGCGACTTCCAAATCGCTCTCTTCAATTTTGATCAACGCGCCAAGTTCTTTTGCTGTATTTGCCGCGCTCACTGCGTCGCGGCAGATCACAGCAATTGTCTCCAGACCGTCCTTCTGCCAGTTTTTCAGCAGTTTTACAGAAGCTTTATAAAGATCTTGTCCATTTTCATATCTGCGGACACATACGGGATTTCCATGCCGGATAATCGGCTCAATCGGGTAACTTGAAAAGGATCCATGCTGTAAAATTTTCTGGGCAAAATCAGAAATTTCTACGGTATTGCGGTAGCTTTTTGACAATACGCCAAAGGTATCTTTCGGATCTGTTAAAATTAAATGTTTCAGTTCTTCCCAATCTCCAAGCCCAAATCCAAAATGAATATTCTGTGATACATCTCCCATAATCGTCCAAGAACATCCCGGAATACAAAAATAAAGCACCGCATAGGCCATCATTCCAAAATCCTGCGCCTCGTCAATCACAATATGATGCGCCTCACGAATTCGTTCTGTTTCCTTTACGCGCTTATAAAGATAGGCAAGTGCTGCCAAATCGTACACATCACATTTTTGTTTCTGTACTTCTGCACGCTTTTTTTTGCCTGTTTTTCCATAAGAAGCTGCTTTCTGCGCATTATTTTTTGATGGATTCCCAATATTATTCCCGTCGAAAGAAATTTCCTGCGTCATGTTTTGCAATTTCAGGTTTTCGTCTGTTCTCTGACATTCTGACACATAACATTCCGATGATATATCGTTCTTCTTTGAAAATGCATACGCACAAAATTCATTATAAATTTCAAAAATTGGCTTTTTCCACTTTTTTGCACCAAATCTTCCCGTATACTCTTTTATAAGAGCGCGGCGCTCTTCTGGAGTGTAAATAAGATCTCTTCCGATCAGTTCATTGCGCAGCTTTACCAATGTGCGCTCGTTCAGCCCGTCGATCTTTGACTGAATCGAAAGCACTGCATTATCCTTGCGGTAACGATTGATCTGCTCCTTCGAAAACAGAACTTCATCCTTAAAATAGATATCTTCCTGTAAAATATATTCGTCCTCCATCCGGTCACAATACTCCTGAAGCAGCTGAAACCATGCGAGTTTTCCTTTGTACGCTTCTGTTATATCACATGGAATAACCTCGTACTTTTTCTCATCCCAGTCCTCGTATAAAAGACGGATAAACAATTGTTCCATTGTCATCTGGCGCACTCCATGCACGTCAAGTTCCGGCAGAACTCCTGTAATATAATTTAACAAAATCCGGTTGCTGCCAATAATATAGAAGTCTTCCGGCTTAAAATCTTTGTCAAAGTTATAAAGAATATAAGAAATCCGGTGCATTGCAACGGTTGTTTTCCCGCTGCCCGCAACTCCCTGTACAATCATATTTCGATATGGTGATTTTCGGATAATATCATTTTGTTCTTTCTGGATTGTCGCAATAATCTCTCCCAACACCGCTTCTTTGTTTTTTGCCAGATATTTTGTTAAAAGTTCATCGTTTGCCACCACTTCGGAATCATAGAAATCAATCAGCTTCTCACCGTCCAGCTCGTAAGTGCGTTTTCGTCTTAAATCAATCGTGTATGTCCTTCCTTTTGGCGCGGTATAACTGCACTCGCCAAGACCGTTTTCATAATAGACATTCGCGATCGGCGCGCGCCAGTCAACCACCATAATATGTGTGGTATCTTTCATCACGCCGCCTTTGCCAAGATAAAATGTTTCCTGTGAGCGCGTGGGAAGCCCTCCAGAACCATCCAGCTCCGTAATGTCAATACGCCCAAAATACGGCTTTTTCAATGCCCGCATATTTTTTGACAACGCCAGTTTCATATTCTCGTTCATTGTAATGGTATTGGACAATTCCGTAAAAATCTCTGGGTCATCGTCGCGGTAACGCTCATACATATCTTTAATTTCCGCTGACATGCGCTGCGTTTCTTCCTCATAGATCCCAATATTTTTCTTAATTACACGGATACATTCCGCCAGATAGTTTTCTTCGTACTCCCTTTTCAGCGTTACATCCTCCACTTCATCGGTTGATGTTTTTTTTGAAAAATCAGAAGCAGCCACTTTTTCTGAATCAGCTTGTTCGGACTGGATTGATACTTTTTGAAAGTTATCTGTGTTTTCTGACATATTTTCGTGTGGATGATGTAATGTCTTGGAAGAATTATCATCAGGTTGTAGTGCTGTTTGATAGGACTGTGATAATGCCTTTTTGGAATTGTCTGTGGTTTCTGGTGCGGTCTGGTGCGGATATTTGGATGCTTTTTGAAACTTTCTGTTTCTTGCTGTTTCGTTCGACATATCTACCTCCATAATAAATTTTTACGAGATTGATGTATTGACACGAACCGCTGTCCATCCCACAGGCGGCACTATTGTCAATGTAAATTCCCTGCAAAAATTATTATAGAGAAAATTTTAAAAAAGACTAGACTTTTCTTTTTATATATGTTAGAATACATAATATAGTGTACCTAGAAAGCAGTTTGGAGAATTTTTCAGACTGCTTTTAATATATTTATGTTTATATAATATCTTACTAAAACTATACCCAGACAAAAAGAAATATTATAGCGTCAATCCCATAAGAATATACGATTCTTCCCTGATTGGAATAAAATTATTCTTTCTCCAAAAAGAATAGCTCTGCTGATTGCCTTTATCAACACCAAGACGTATTTCTTTATACCCCAACGATTTTAAATACATTATAACTTCACGGATAATTTTTGAGCCAATTCCTTTCCTTTGATAGTCTGTATTTGTCATAAACAAGCCAATAAAAGCAATTTCTTTTACTGGATAATCAAGAATCAAATCCATAATCGCAACCAATGATTTATCTTCAAAAAAACCAACATAAAATTTATCATCACAGCTTTTTTGCGGCGGTAAAGCAGTCATATCCTTCAATATACTTTCTTTTGTAACCAAAGGAGGATGATACTGATAAAAAATGTAGTTTTTTAACTCTCATTTGATATATTATATCTATATCTTTTTATGTAATTTACGTACATAAAACTCTTTTGACAAAGCATTTACTTTCATAATTTTCTCCATTTCTTCGCTGCCTTTTGCGCATAACGAGTTTGTGTCAAGCAACGCGCAGACACAAATCTCGCGATTGAAAATTTTAATTTTCAATCTTATACCTGTATATATCGCAGGCAAGCCTTCGATACTACAAATAAAGAGTTTGAAAATATTTTTCTTTCAAACCTGATCACCTTACCAACGATTATCTGATATTTTATTTAGTTTTTTGTATAAATATATTTATTTCTCTTTGTTTTAATTTCCGCTTTCTAAAACCATATTGACATAAGTAATGTGCCAGATATCATAAGCAAAAACCCTATCAAAGCCTTTTTACTCAAATGCTCTTTTAAAATGATATAAGAAAAAGCAACGGTTACTACAATACTTAATTTGTCGATTGGAACCACTACGCTGACAATACCATTTTGAATCGCATAATAATAACACAGCCAGGAAACTCCGGTTGCAAGCCCAGAAAGCGATATGTATGTTTCCATGTTTCTCATCTATCTACCTGCTTTCTTTCAAATAAAACACTGCCGGAAAACTCTACATGTTTCAAAAGCTTTGTTATCTTTCACTCTTAATCTTTTAGGATAACCAGCTTATTCTGACATGTTTCATTTAATTTCAATGCGTTATGTTCAATATCCGCTTTTATTTTTTTGTTCAAATTTCCACAATATCAATTTCACTACATTATTCACAAATAAATCATATTCCTCTTTTGAAATGGAAATGGGATTCACTATACTCTCATCCACTTTAGGTATCTGCCCCATTATCCTGATTTTTCGCGCAATACAACCATGTGGCAGATAGTCAATATAATCTGGAAATTCTTTCAGAGGTATAATCTCTGTCAGATATCCTGAATTTGGATGTTCCTTCAAATACTCTGCTTCCATTGTAAATATCTCATTCATTCGTGTATTTCGAGGAATCACCTTTCTTACAGAATCCCAGTCTTCAGGATAGCCTCTGACCTTTTCCTTCCAATATTCATCCTCTTTGATTCTCCTGAAAACTGCTTTCACCCTGTTTTCATCACGAATAAACTTTTGAAATACAGCATCTGTGATCAAATGTGCGTAATAACCTAACAAAAATGCATGTTGTTCCTCCGATTTAATTTTACCTATACGTTTTCGTATATATTCTTCATAAAATAAATCGCCATCAGATATCGCTTTATCTTTTCTTCTCATCCAATGCGTGACTTCGCGGGACGGCGTATAAGATGTCCAATCTTCATTTTCTACATTACAGTCAGGAGCAATATTTCCCACACAAAACCCACGCCTATCTAATCCTCTTGTTTCTTTCATTATCTGATCGGCTATCATAATATGTGTAACCCATGTGGCCATGTACATCACCTTTCCATCTTTGTATAACCCTACTCTTTATCTACAATTACTACCTCTACCCCTTTTTCTCTAAATAGATCCAGTTCCTCCTCCAATGCATCCCAATCCGTAATCAACATATCCAGTCTTTCAGCTGGACTAATACTTACAATGGAATCAAACCCAATCTTTTCTTTGGGAAACAATCCGATTTTTCTCTTTGAACTGTCCATCACAGCATTCCAAAAAGGAATCGCGGATGTTTTTTGAATAGACAAACCAAAATCAGCCGAAATTGCTGCCGCGCTGATAAAACATTTATCCACTCGCAGCTTCTTTATAATTTCAATCGCAATAGCATCATAACAATTTCCTTTTTTATCCATTTCCCCGCCCAATAATATAACAGAAATATTTTCCCTGTCCCGCAATTCCTCCGCAATCAAAATAGAATTTGTCACTACTCTGATCTTTAATTTATCAGGTAGATTTTGTGCAATAAAATAGCAGACGGTTACAGGAAAAAGAAAGATCACGTCATTGTTTTCAATCATTTTTATCGCCTTTTGAGCGATCAGAAAATAATTTTTCTTAACTTCACCATAATCCTTAATCGTTAAATTTGCTGCTCTTGATGCAGCAACCTGGCGCATTGGCAATGCTCCGCCATGTGTCCTTTTCAACAATCCCTTTTCCTCCAGGATTCTCAGGTCACGTTTTGCCGACTCATAACTGACTGCAAATTTCTCTTGTATGTCCAAGGTACTAATACTCCCATTTTGCTTTAGCCACTCTAAAATAGCCTGATGTCTTTCTTCGATATACATATTCCACCTCCATTTTTCACTATATTACCATTTTTATTAACGTTTGTCAACGTTTATTACTGTTTTTTGGTATTATGTTATCAAAAGGCAATTAATGAGAACAGATTCCTTTAAAATTGAGTAGTGAAACGTTCCTCTCCACTACTCGCCGCGCGGCTTTTGGTGTATGGCTTATGCATGGGCCTGCACATAAAAAGCAAAATCCCATGGAAGCCGCGCTCCCATGGGATTAAAAATACAACTCTTATTCTTTTTCATTTCTAAGAACTTCTATTACTTTTCGCCCTTACTTGTGATATGGCTCTCCCTGGTTAATTCGAAATGCCCGGTAAACTTGTTCCAGTAAAATTACGCGCATCAGCTGATGTGGAAAAGTCATTTTCGAAAAACTAATCTTTTCCTTTGCTCTCGCAAGCACTTCCTTTGACAGCCCAAGCGAACCGCCGATTACAAAAACAATTTGTGATATTCCGCGCGTGGCAAGCTTGTCTAATTTTTTTGCCAATTCCACCGAGGATAATTGCTCTCCTTCAATCGCAAGCGCAATAATATAATCGCCTTCCCTGATACTCTTTAAAAGACGCTCTCCCTCTTTTCGCTTAATTTCCTCCTCCATCGCCGCGCTGATATCTTCTGGAGCCTTTTCATCCGCCACTTCTATAATTTCCATGCGGCAGTATCTTCCAAGTCTTTTTTTATATTCTGCCACCGCATCCGAAAAGTATTTTTCTTTTATTTTTCCAACACATAAAATTGTGATTTTTAACATAATCTCTCACATTTCTTTTTAATACAAAATAAATATTTATTTTTTAACGATTAGATAATTAGAGCGTGTCTGAAAATTCAGATCCGTTTGTCAATCTGCCAAAACAAAAGAAACAATATAGAAAAATCCTACATGTTTTTTGTTTCTTTTGCAGAAAACAGAACCTTTTTCTTATTGCTGCATGGATTTTTTCCTTTTCTTTTGTGCAATTTTTATTTTTCAGACACGCTCTAAATCAATATATTTCTTCCATAATATTTCTCTTAGAAAACAATTTAACTATTAAGAACTTATAAACTGGTGTTTTTAATAGAGCGTGTCTGAAAATTCAGATCCGTTCGTCCATCTGCCAAAACAAGAGAAAAAATAGAGAAAAATCAAGAATATTTTTTTCTTCTTTTGAAGAAAATCCAATTATTTTTGTTCTTGTTTCATGGATTTTTCCTTTTCTTTTGTGCAGTTTTTATTTTTCAGCAGGCTCTAGTTAAAATACTGAAATTATATAGTTATATTATAATATTTATTTACAACACTTTACAAGTTTTCCAAAACATTATCAATATAGAAATTATATACATAATAAATAATTACTTTTTAGTGTTTTAAATATTCTAATTATATATTTATTTTATTATATTTCTTTTTTTAACCATTTAAAATCAAAAACTTGTAAACGGATATTCAATAGAAACAAAAATCACTGTTCTATTTTTCCATAATATAATTCGTCAAAAAAACTTCTCTTCTAATTACTTGCTGCTCTTTTATTACTTTATACCCTCTTTTCTCAAAAAATGGTTTTGCTGTGATCGAAGCATGTACTGTTATTTTATCGGTCTTAGGGGACTGCTCTAATTTATTACAAATTACAGTGGCAATTCCCTGTCTCTGGTAATCTTTGTGAACATATAGTTTATCAAGATATCCTGACTGGTCAATATCTCCAAATCCGACAATTATATTATCCTTTACAGCAACTATTGTATAATGTTCAGAAAATAATTTATCCCATTCCTTTAAATCCACGCTTCCTGTCGCCCATACATCCAGCTGCTCGCTTGTATAATCCTTTGCATTTACTGTATGGACGGTCTGATAAAATAATTCTGCCATACATCCGCAATCGGAAGATTTATATTTTCTAATAACCACAACTTTTCCTTTCCGCTTCAAGTGGCATTTTTAATCAAAAATTGAAAATATTTAATTTTATACCCGTGCAATATGTAAGCTTGCCTGCGATACTATATATATAAAGTTTGAAAGTATTTTTATTTCAAACTTTTCGTCTCATCATGCAGAATATAAAGATGAGCAAAATAATTTCACTACATATAATAATATAATTTAATGTATTTATTATATATAGTGTTTTACTGTAATTAAATTAAAGTTTTGCTTATCTCTATACAGAATAGATTACAGCATTTTACAGATTTTTTAAAAATCACACTTCAATATCAAACTTGTATGCTTCATCAATATAAATATAATCTGCTTTATATTTAATACATTTTTCAAGCATCTCCATATTGTCTTTGCGCACCATCTCCAGCGTACAATCTTTATCATCGCTGCGGTCTTCAATAATACTTGCAAACTTTTTAATATCGCAAAAATGATTTTCAATATAGTTCTCACTCATAACCAGACAGTAAAACCGAATTTTATCTCGATATTCCTCTTCAAAATCTTCTGCCCATTCAAAAGGAATATAACATCCTTCCACAATAAGATTTTGATTGTTTTCAATGGCTGTCTTAATGATTTCACGCACAATCGGCCATAAATACTTTATCAATGCTTCATCCTCACTTACGGGAGTAAGTGTTGTGTTGCCGCTGCGAATTAATCCCATCTTTAAATGATCTATGGAAAGATAGGGATATTTATATTTTTCAAGAAGTTTTTGGGCAAGTGCCGTTTTTCCTGTATGGGACGCGCCAGTTATTAAAATAACCATTTTTGCTCCTCTCTGTCCGCTTCTGCGGACACTCAAATCAGGGAGGGTGAACACAACCTTATCTTCATTCTGCTGCGGAAACTACACTTATCTGCTGGAATTTCCAGGCGCAAAACATTCCAAATTCTGAGGTTAAAAACTTCACTTCTCAATCTTTACCTTCTCTCATATAGCATTCGAATCCGCAGAAATTTTGAGTGCCAACTAACTGCTTTATTTCTTCATTATAGCACGAATCAATTTTTATGTCTGTTCCTAACTCTTATACATCGATTCTATGTCAAAGTCAAGCCAAAAAGAAAATAACTTTTATCCTTTTCACAGACTATACAGTTTTCATCACAAATTTATAATCCATCTACTATAAATACAAATCCGAGCCTTATCTTTTAAAAATCAATACACAAAATGTTTAAATTTGAATATATTTTTTTGCCATTTATCACTGACATCTTACTTATTTTCTGCTGTTTTACTGGATTTTCTGCACAAAAAAAGCGATTTTATACGGCTACAAATTGTTCACAAACTATTATTTTTCCCTTCATAATTTGCTCATATTTCTGGGATATAATAAAGACCAGAGATAGAAAAAAGCTAATTTCTTTTTTTCATACTCTCCTCCTCCCTTATATTATAGTAAAAACCTTGGCATCTTGCCAAGGTTTTTTACATGCTTTAATCTTTTTCCTGCTCTTTTATCTTCTCTTCTGCCTCAGGAAGCTTTGTCACCCTGACACGCAAGATCATTTTATCACGAATTTCAACCGACGCAAAATGAAATCCCTGATAATCCGCCTCAAATGCTTCTTCGTCCTGTGGTATATGGTCGAGAATGGATACCATCAGCCCATTCAGTGTATCAAACGCCTCTTTTTCTTCCTCGCGAATTTGAATCCCTGTTTCATCTTCAAGTTCGTCCAAAGAAATCTCTCCGCTGACAATAAAACTGTTTTCTCCGCTCCGGCTGATTAACTCCTCCTCGTCATCATATTCGTCCTGTATATCCCCTACAATCTCCTCCAAAATATCTTCCATTGTCACAAGTCCTGCTGTCTGTCCATATTCATCCGCCACAATCGCAATATGTACCTTTTTTTTCTGCATATCATGAAACAGTACATCAAGGCTCTGCGTATCCGGCACAAAATATGGTTTTCTGGCAACTTCCACAAGCGGTCTTTTTCGAAGTTTCTGGTTTTGATACCATGTAGCGACATCTTTTAAATGCAGCACTCCAATAATATCATCCATGTTTTCACCGTACAGCGGAAAACGGGAATAACTCTCATTTAACATAAAAGCAAGTGCTTCATCGATGGACAGATCTGATTTAATCGCCACAATCTTTGTTCGGTGCGTCATTACATCTTTTGTTTCTTTCTCGTCAAACTCAATAATATTGGAAATCATCTCCGCTTCTTCTGCTTCAAGTACTCCCTGCTCATGCCCCTCGTTGACCATTGACATAATTTCTTCTTCTGTCACATTGTCCGCATCCGCCGCCTTCCGGCAGCCAACCAGCCACAAAAGAAATTTAGAATTTTTTTCAAGCAAAAATACAAATGGTGACAGCAGACGATAAAGCAGCATAACCACTGGCGCAAGCGTGTAAGCAGAACGGTCTCCAAGATGTTTCGCCACCTTTTTCGGCACCAAAATCCCAAACAGCACCATCAAATACAAAATAAAAATTGTAATAACAACCATCAAAAAGGTCAGAGGAACGCTATGTACTGTTTCCGTGGCAGAAAGCCCCTTGCGCAGTAATATCTGTATTCTTTGGTAAATATAAAACGAATATAGCATTCCCGCCAAAAGGCTTGCTGCTGTTACTGTAATTTCAATTACATTTTTATAATAATGCGGCGTATCCAGTAACTTTTTCAACCGTACTGCTTTTCGGTCGCCTTCCTGCGCCCGATGTTCCACTCCGCTCTCATTGACATTCCCAAATGCTTCCTCCGCCGCCGCGACAAGTCCGTTGATAATAAGCAGCAGCAAAATCATAATCAACCCGCTTATGGGATGACCTTCCATAATGTATTTTCTCCTTCCAATCTCGTTTCCTGGACTATGTATCAAGCGCAAAGCTGACGCAAAGTGCATGATCAATCCGCTTTAGGATATCTTGGTCCAGGTGACATACTTTTTCTTTTAACCTCGACTTATCAATTGTCCGCACCTGTTCCAGCAGGATAACGGAATCCTTCACGACGCCATATTTCTCGGCTGCAATCTCGACGTGAGTCGGGAGTTTCGCCTTATTCATTCTTGAGGTAATCGCCGCGACAATCACGGTAGGACTGTGTTTGTTTCCCGTATCATTTTGGACGATCAGCACCGGGCGGACGCCGCCCTGCTCCGAGCCGATCACCGGACGCAGATCCGCATAATAAATATCGCCTCTTTTTATAATCACAACTACTCACTCTCCATCTGCTGGCTTTTCCTGTATTATTTACCATTATTACTCTCCCTATACCGCAAGGCAGCATTTTTTTTGGCAGCCAAAGAAAAAATCAAAAGACCGCCTTACTTTCCATCTCAACAGCTGACCTTTCAGACGCAATCGTATAAAATTATAAACTTTTTGCAACACGCATACTGACATCTTATCCCACAACGTTTTCCCGCTTTTGTCAAAACTTTTCGATTTCAAGTTTTAAGCTTTGTATGGAAACTCTGTTCTTACAAAAACGGGTTTTCCGCCTTTATAGTATATCCGCGGGACGCGCTTTGATATGCCGCAGACAAATTCATAGTTAAATGATCCTGCAAGTTCTGCTGGTTCTTCCACAGGGATAAACTTATTCTGATCTCTGCCGACCAACGTAACGGTATCCCACTCTTTAACATTCGGCACTTCCGACACATCAATCATAAGCTGATCCATACAAACTCTGCCGATCACCGGCGCAAAACGACCGTGAACCAGCACTCGCCCTTTGTTGGAAAGCGCGCGCGGATAACCATCCGCATAGCCAGCTTGAACAGTCGCTACTTTGATGGAACGCTGCGCAATGTATGTTCCCCCATAGCCGATCCTTGTACCTGCTGCAACTCTTTTTACAAAAGAAATATGACTTTTTAGTTCAAGAGCCGGGCAAAGTTCCAAGTTCTGCACATCAACCTCGCTGGAAGGATACAGCCCGTAAGTGCTGATTCCGCTTCTTACCATATCAAAGTACGCCTGCGGCAGATCAATAATCCCCGCGCTGTTTGCGATATGTTTTACCGGCGGGCAAACGCCAGCTTTCTCAAGTGCAGAGATAAAGTTTTTAAAGTTTTCAAGCTGCTTGTACGAAGAATCTTTTTGCGCTTCATCCGCCTTTGCAAAATGAGAAAACAACCCTTCCACTACGATTCCCGGCAATTTATGTATCTGCACAATCTCCGCCAAATTTTTCTTTTTGCCGCAATAACCGATACGTCCCATTCCTGTATCTACTTTAATATGTATCCGCGCCTGGCTTCCCTGCAAAACCGCCGCCTGGCTTGCCGCCTGCGCGCTGTCAAAATTAGATACTGTAACGGCAATCTCATACCGGACAGCCTCCGCAATTTCTCCCGGCGTAATATGCCCAAGTACAAGTATTGGTTTTGTAATCCCCGCGCGCCGCAGCTCAATCCCTTCCTCGACCATCGCGACGCCGTAAGCCGCTACAACAGGTTTTCCATTGTCCATAAGCTCATCAAATGCGCGTGCAATAGGAACAGCGCCATGCCCATAACCGTCCGCTTTGACAACTGCCATAATCTTTGTATCTGCCCCAACCCGCTTTTTTGTATTTAAAATATTGCTGCAAAGCGCATCCAAATCAACCGCCGCGTATGTGCGGTAATATCTTCCCTGATATGTTTCCTCTACCATTTTATTTTGGCACAAGAGTGCCTACGCCTTCTTTCTTTTTCTCAATTGCAAACCGAATATTTTATATTGTCTATTTATGCATTTTATTGTGTTTTTATAATAGTTTCACCAATAAAATGCCCGGAGAATATCTCCTGCAAGCATTCCTCTCTCACCGTATTCTTCCGCCGCTTTATCCCCTGCAAGACCATGCAGATACACGCCGAGTCTGGCTGCTTTTAATGTTCCAACACCCACGGACAGCCCGGCGATCATTCCAGCTAAAACATCTCCGCTTCCTCCTGTCGCCATCCCGCTGTTGCCTGATGTATTGATATAAATTTCTCCGTCGCCGACAACAATCGTTCTGGCATCTTTAAGCACATAAATTAGTTTCCTATTATATAGACATTGCTTTGCCGTGTCAACAAAATCCTCCACAATCTGAGAAACAGACCGCTTTGTCAGCCTTGACAGCTCTTTTATATGCGGCGTCAAAACAGTTTTTTCCGGCAGCAGAACAGAGAGTTTTGCAAGTCTTTCTCTTAGCGGAAACTCTTCTTGGTTTTTATTTTCTATAAAATTATCATCTTTTTTGAAAGGCACTGCAGATTGGTCAAAGCCATTCCATGTTCCATCAAGCCACATTGCCAATAAATTCAATGCATCTGCATCCAGAATAAAAGGTTTTTGTCTGTCTTTTAGCGCGGCAATAAGATTGGTCAAAGCATTTTTTGCCATGTCTTTTGTCCCTATTCCCGGTCCTGCCAACACTGCATCCGCCCAGTCCATCTGCAAATTCCAGAAATCTTTATCGCCGCCGTTTTCGGGTATTGCCTGCATCAGCGCTTCCGGCAGCATTTTTCCCACCATCTCAATACATTCCCGCGCCGAGACAAGTTTCACCAACCCGACGCCGCACTTGTATGCAGCGCACGCAGATAAATACGCCGCGCCAAAAACTTCCTTTGAACCTGCAAATACCAGCACTTTTCCGTAAGTTCCTTTATTCGAGTACTGTTTTCTTGGCGGCAGCTCGTCAATATCCTTTTTTGTATAGGTAAAATAAGCATATTCCAACTTCTTTACCACTTTTTCAATCACAAACGGCGGAAATACAATATCAGTACATACTAGTCTGCCGCAATATTCTGCTCCGGGATACAAAAGCTGCCCAACCTTGCGCGCGCCAAACGTAACCGTACAGTCAGCCTGCACGCACACACCAAGACACCTGCCTGTCCCTGCGTGAACACCGGAAGGAATATCTACCGCCAAAATCTTCGCCTTAGACGCATTCATTCTCTCGATCAAATCGCGGTACTTTCCTTCTATTGTCCGCGACAGACCAACGCCGAAAATACCATCCACCAATATATGATATGAAGCAAAGTCCAATTCCTTGTCTGTCCCGGAAACTTCCGGCACACTGCAGTTTTTCGCAATTTTTAACTCTGCTGCCGCAGTTTCGCACAACTGCGCCGAATTGTCGGCGGCATACAAATTGACGCAGTATCCTTCCAGATACAGAAGTCTCGCCGCGGCGATTGCATCTCCGCCGTTGCCGCCCGTTCCATAAACCGCCAAAATACGCGCCGTTTCCTTTTTTACAGAAAGCTTTTTTATAAGATATTTTACTTGTTCGGCAACCGCTTCCGCGGCTTTCTCCATCAAAACAAGAGCCGGAATACCAATCTGCTCGATCGTATACCGGTCAATCTGCTGCATCTGTTTTTCATCTACAATATAATCCATCTAAAAATTGTTCCTCTCAGACATCTTCCCGTTTTTCTGCCACAACAAACGCCACCGCATACTCGCGCTCGTTTGAGATCGAAACATGAATACAATCTATTCCAAGCTCCGCCGCCTTTTTTTCTGCCTGCCCAAAAAGAAGCGCGTAAGGCTTTCCCGCCTTATCGCGCAGCACCTCAATCTCCTGCGGTGAAACCTTTCTAAATCCTGTTCCAAAGGTTTTTACAACCGCTTCCTTTACAGCAAAATTGCCAGCCGCGCGCGCGGCGCAGGCTCCGATCAGTTCCCGCTCTTTTTCTGTAAACACGCGCTCTGCAAACCCTGACCGCAAGTACGCTTTTTCCATTCTTTTTATCTCGACAAGATCCGTCCCAATCCCAACAATCATACAATACTTTTCGACTGCTCTGCGCAGCTCTTTACTCCATCACCTATTTTCTGTGATAACTGCAAATCCAATCAAGCGTTCTTGCTCTGCAGTTACTATATTTATGTCCCCTGTGAGTCGAGTTTTTCCATCAATTCCGGTCCAAGCACAGAATGGAGATAAACATACATTTTATCATTGCGCATCTCGCGATCCTGCTTTTCCAAAAGCTTATATTTTAATTCCTCGCGCAGTTTTGCAATATCCGCATCCAGCTCCTCAACCCGCTCTTCATTATCCCGAAAACGCTGGTAACAGACGCGCGTACTCTCCAGCAAAAGCTCCGTATTTACCTCTCGAATCCGGTACGGAAGCCCGGAAAGCTGCTCCTTGCGCTGCTCCATTTCCTGGTTTACTTCAAGAATCATTTTTTGATTCTGATCCAGTTTCTTGCGTTTTAGTTTTCCGACTGGCGTGTCGTCCGCATCCATATTTTCCACAATCTCCTGCATCATCTGAGATTTATAACGTTTTAATCCTTTTAGTTCATCCACTTGACGCCCCTGATTTTTCAACAATGTTCCAAGCTCTGCCACAAGCGATCGAATTGCAGGATTTTGCAAATGTTCTGGAAAAATCTCGTTCCACTTTTCATCCAAAATCAAAATCGGTGCATTTTTATTTCGAAAATGTCGTTCAAATTCCAGTTCCAACGATTCTCCTTTATCATTTTTCCTCAAGTTCATCCTCCCCTTTTTGTAATATTCCCTCACGTCCATTGTTCGCATTTTTAAGTTTGTAGGACAAGCGCATCAAACTTTCCGCAAGGTGTACATTCTCTAATACTACCTCCGGCGGAAGGTTCAAGTCCGTCGGCGCAAAATTCCAGAACGCCTTCACCCCGAATGATACAAGCTCTGCTGCCACCTGCGGCGCGTTCTGTCTCGGTATTGTAAGCGCTGCAATATCCACGCCATTTTTATGGATAAAAGCTTTTAATTTCTCCATCGGCTGAATCTCCATCCCGCGGATACAGCGTCCAAATTTTTGCGGATCAATATCAAAAATTCCGCACACCCGAAATCCTCTGCGCTCAAAATCTGTGTAGTTTGCAAGCGCCTGCCCCAAATTTCCCGCACCGATAATAACAAGCCTGTTCCCTTTATCCAAACCAAGAATCTTGCCAATTTCAGAATACAAATATTCCACATTGTACCCGTACCCCTGCTGCCCAAACCCGCCGAAATGGTTTAGGTCCTGACGGATCTGCGATGCCGTGACATTCATTTTCTCGCTCAGCTCTTTGGAAGAAATGCGCACAACGTCCTTTTCCAGCAATTCACCCAGATACCTGTAATATCTCGGCAGGCGTTTGATTACCGCAGTCGAAATACCTTTATCGTACAAAATTATGTCCTCCTCGCTGTTTCAATCTACCGTCAATATCTCTTAATTAGTCATTATAGTAGATTGTTAAGAAACTGTCAATTATTTCGCTGTTACATTTTATATCCTTGTCGTGGTTTATTCCTTCTTGAAATTTCCCTTCTTTTCTTATATAATATTAACGTAAAACCTGGCAGACTGCTTACAGCAGCAATGCCATTTATTTTTTACGGAGGTATCCATCAATATTTTATGGAAGAAAAAAGAAAAGCAAAACGCTTCAAAGTAAAACTTAACTTAGAAATTTCCTCTCTGTTTAAGCAGGACAATGTAAAAGTTAAAGATATTGAAGCCCCTATCACGGTTGTCGATATTTCAAGAGGCGGAATTGGCTTTCACTCCGTCAGCTGCCTTCCAATCGGTTATTATTTCAATGCATGTCTAAAAATTAACGAGGATAACGACGCGCGTCTATACTGCGTTGTAAAAATTATACGCTCAACGAATCTTGAAAATATCATTAGCTACGGCTGCGAATTTATTGGGCTTGCCCCGGTATTTTCCTATATTTTCGACGAATTGGAACAGGATGGTTAAACCGTCCTGTTTTTGCGCTCACAAGACCAAATAGCGCGAGAATTCAATAAAAAAACGATATTTCAACCAATTTTAAAAAATGCAGTTTTGCATGTTTTGCGCTGCACTATTGATTTCTCGCCGCTTTCTGTTATAATAAGAAAGCGTTTTGATACACTTGCGCCGTAGCAAAAACTATGGTACAACCAACAGCAAACATTATGGAGGAATATACAGCATGGGCGGTTTTTTTGCAGTAGCCTCAAAAGAGGATTGTGTATTTGATTTGTTTTTTGGCACGGACTATCATTCTCATCTTGGAACTAGACGCGGCGGTATGGCAGTCTACGGAAAGGACGGTTTCAACCGGTCGATTCACAACATTGAAAATTCTCCGTTCCGAACAAAATTTGAGAAAGATCTTAATGAAATGTCCGGCAACTGCGGAATCGGATGTATCTCTGACTATGAACCTCAGCCGCTTCTCGTCCGCTCGCACCACGGCACTTACGCAGTCACAACCGTTGGAAAAATTTCCAATACAGATGAAATTGTAGAACAGATTTTCAGTCACGGCAATACACACTTTTTGGAGATGAGCGGCGGAGATATCAATTCAACCGAGCTTGTCGCCGCGATAATTAATCAGAAAGAAAATATAATTGAGGGAATTCAGTACGCTCAGGAGTTGATCAAAGGCTCTATGACGATACTTCTTTTAACCCCAAAGGGAATCTATATCGCTCGTGATAAAATGGGACGCACTCCGGTTGCAATCGGCAAAAAAGACGAAGCATTCTGCGCCGCATTTGAAAGTTTTTCCTATCTTAATCTAGGCTACAAAAATCACCGCGAACTTGGTCCTGGTGAAATTGTTGTTATGACTCCAGAATCCATTGTAACCGTTGCCGCGCCGGGCAAAGAGATGAAAATGTGTACATTTCTCTGGGTATATTACGGTTATCCGTCCTCTTCTTACGAGGGCATCAGTGTAGAGCGTATGCGCAACAACTGCGGAAAACTTATGGCAAAGCGCGATAATGTAAAACCTGATGTTGTAGCTGGTGTTCCAGATTCCGGCACAGCACATGCGGTCGGTTACTCAAATGAATCCGGCATCCCGTTCTCCCGTCCGTTTATTAAATATACTCCTACATGGCCGCGCTCTTTTATGCCGACAATGCAGACAAAGCGCAATCTCATTGCCAAAATGAAACTGATTCCTGTACATGATCTGATTCAGGATAAAAGTATGGTGCTGATTGACGACTCGATTGTGCGCGGCACACAGCTTGGTGAAACAACAGAATTTCTCTATCAGAACGGCGCAAGCGAAGTACACATCCGCCCAGCATGTCCTCCGATTATGTACAGCTGCAAGTACTTGAATTTTTCGCGTTCTTCCTCGGAGATGGATCTGATTACAAGACGTGTTATCGCAAAACTCGAAGGCGACAGGGCAGGTGACGAGGAAGTACTCGCGCGCTACGCCGACCCGGATTCTGCCGAGTACGCCGCTATGGTTGAAGAAATCCGCAAAGAACTCGGCTTTACCTCCTTACAGTTCAACCGCCTTGATGATATGATTGATGCTGTCGAAATTGATCCATGCAAATTGTGTACCTACTGTTGGAATGGAAAAGAATAATAAATCGCTGGGACTGCTGCAAAGTAATTCTATTTTTGCGGCAGTCCCAGCTGCTAATTCAATTATCTTATGTGATTCTGTAAAGCTTCTTTTACCAGTGCATTGACTTTTCCCGGATCTGCCTTGCCTTTTAATTCTTTCATCGTCTGACCAACCAAAAATCCGAACACCCTTTCTTTTCCGCCTAAAAAATCTGCAACTGATTGTTTGTTCCTCTCAAACACACGCTCAACAGCTTCTTTTAACAAACGGTCGTCCTGCACCATCAAAAGCCCTTTTTCTTTAATATAAAGTTCTGGGTCGATATCTTCCCGGAATATTTTTTCAAAAACTTCTTTTGCCACAGTGCGGTTGATCTTTCCGCTGTCGATCAGCTCAATCAGCACAGCTAGTTTTTCCGGCTTTAATAAAAGTTCTTCCGCGTCCATTCCCGTTTCTCTCAGCAGCCGCATTGTCTCAACCATAAGCCAGTTTGAAACTTCCTTTGGTCTGCCGCAGATCTCAACGGTCTCTTCAAAAAGATCCGCCATTTTTTTTGAACTGGTAAGAATTTTCGCATCATACTCTGGAATTTTATATTCCTTTTCATAGCGAAGCATTTTTGCTTCCCGCAGTTCTGGCTCACGCGCTTTAATTTCGGCAATCCATTCTTCGCTGATCTCAAGAGCTGCCAAATCCGGTTCTGGAAAATACCGGTAGTCCTTGGCGTCCTCCTTGCTGCGCATTGCAAAACTTGTATTCCTGCCGTCATCCCACCGTCTTGTTTCCTGTACAACGCTGCCGCCGCAACAAACCAACTCAATCTGACGTTTCTGCTCCGCTTCAATCGCGCGCGCAATCGCCTTAAATGAATTCATATTTTTCATCTCGGTTCTTGTGCCAAATTCTTCTGCACCGATCTTTCGAACCGACAAGTTAATATCTGCGCGAAAAGATCCCTCCTGCATTTTACAGTCAGACACGCCAAGATACTGTAAAATTAACCGAAGCTTTTCTAAATATGCAATTACCTCATCGACAGAGCGCATATCCGGTTCGCTGACAATTTCAATCAGAGGAACACCGCACCGGTTATAATCCACCAGCGTACAGTTTTCCAGCGGGTCATGAATCAATTTCCCCGCATCCTCCTCCATATGGATTTCATGAATTCCGATCACTTTTTTTCCTGCGGTTGTTTCAATCTCAATACCACCATCCCTGCAAATTGGATAATACAGCTGCGAGATCTGATATGCTTTTGGCAAATCGGGATAAAAATAATTTTTTCGGTCAAATTTGCAATGCCTTGTAATTTTACAGTTTGTCGCAAGCCCTGTCGCCACTGCAAATTCCACCACTTTTTTATTTAAAACAGGCAGAGTGCCTGGCAGTCCCATACAGATTGGACAGCAGTGGGTATTTGGCAGACCGCCGAACTGTGTTGTACAGCCGCAAAAAATCTTGGTCTTTGTCGCCAGTTCTACATGCACTTCAAGCCCGATCACTGTTTCATAACTTTTCATAAAAATCCCCATTTCGAAATATTTATGCTTTTTTAATTTGCAGACAAAAAATCAGCACAGATATTGTTATTTCTCGCACAGACTTTTCATTATTTTATATATTTTTCGATAAATTTGTTTTTAAATTTTCTTTTTTTATATTTTTATTATATATTTATTTATATATTTTCAATGTGTTCTTTTTTATTTTGTATATTATATCGAGCAGAAAAACGGTATGCTTGTTCAAAATTGTAAGCAGCACGGATAATATCGCTCTCACCAAACGGTCTGCCAATAAGCTGCATTCCTATCGGCAGACCGTTTTGATCTAACCCGCACGGAACGCTTATCGCCGGAAGCCCCGCAAGATTTACCGCCACTGTATAAATATCTCCAAGATACATTTTTAAAGGGTCCTGCAAGCTTTCTCCAAGTTTTGGCGCAGTGGTCGGCGCAGTCGGTCCAAGCAAAATATCATAATTGGAAAAAGCATTTTCAAACTCCTTCTTTATAACTGCCCGAACTTTCAACGCCTTATTGTAGTATGCCTCATAATAACCGGAGCTTAATACAAATGTACCAACCATAATACGGCGTTTTGCCTCCTCGCCAAATCCCTCGCTTCTCGTTCGTTTATAAAGTTCACCAAGGTCTTTCTCCGGCGCGCGGTAACCGTACTTTACTCCATCATAACGCGACAAATTTGAACTTGCTTCCGCGCACGCTATCACATAATATGCGGGAATTGCATACTCTGCTGTCTTTTGTTTAAACTCCTCCACAACAGCCCCTTTTTCGCGCAATAGCTGCGCGGCAAAAAGAACAGAATCTCTGACATTTTTATCAAGCCCATCCGAAAAATAATCTGCAGGAATCCCTATTTTCATTCCCTTTATCCCATTTTTTATCGCTTCTTGATAATGGTACTGTCTCTGCGGCGCGCTTGTCGAGTCTCTATTATCGTTCCCTGAAATTACTTCCAGCACAGCCGCACAGTCCGATACATTCCGCGCAATCGGTCCGATCTGGTCAAGAGAGGAAGCGTAGGCGATAAGACCATACCGCGACACAACGCCGTAAGTTGGTTTGATCCCTGTAACACCGCAGTGCGCGCTTGGCTGCCGAACAGAACCTCCGGTATCCGAGCCTATTGCGGCATACGCCTCGCCTGCGGCAACCGCAGCGGCAGCACCGCCGGAAGACCCCCCTGGTATACGCGAGATATCCCATGGATTCTTTGTTGCTCCAAAATAAGAAGTTTCTGTTGTACTTCCCATTGCAAATTCATCCATATTTGCTTTGCCAATCAAAACAGCCCCCGCCTGCCAAAGCTTTTCCACAACCGCCGCGCTGTATGGCGGAACAAAGTTTTCTAATATTTTAGACGCGCATGTTGTTCTTACGCCCCTGGTGCAGATATTGTCTTTCACTGCAATCGGCACCCCGGCAATCGGCGAGGTATATTTTCCCGACCGAATCCCCTCCTGCACCTCGTCTGCCCGGACAAGAGCCTCTTCTTCCAGTACGGTAATATAACAATGATAAATTTTATCTTTTTCTTTTATTGCGGCAAGCTGCGCCGCAACCGCCTCCCGAACAGAAACTTCGCCTTTTTTAATCCATCTGCCAAGTTCTATGGCGGCAAGATTTGTCAAATCCATACCAATCCCCTTTCCCGCGCTGTATGTTACACAATTATCTTATCGCAGAATATCTAATCCTGTTTTCTTTCCTCACTGTATATTGCATAGCCATTTTATCACTGCACTGTCTTTGGCACTATAAAACAGCCGTCTTTTTTGACCGGCGCACTCGAAAGTAATTCTTTTCTGGAATCACCGTTTGTCACAATATCTTCCCGAAATACATTTACAGCCAAAAGTGCCTGAGATACAGGTTCTATATCGCTTGTATCAAGTTTATTCATCGTGTCAATATAGCCGAGAATTTTTGAAATGTCTTTTTTCGCCTTCTGTTTTTCTTCCTCGTTCAAAAACAGCTTTGCAAGTTTTGCTATATTATCTATTGTCTTATCTGAAATATCCATAATTATCTCCCATACCAAATTTCCAACAATATAGATGCTTTTTTTCTTTTACTCTGGCAAATCCATATCTTCCCAAAATAGCTCGTCCAACGTCTTTTCCAAAACCTTACATATAGAAAGACACAGCCGGATTGTCGGGTTGTAATCTCCTTTTTCAATTTGATTGATTGTCTGTCTTGACACGCCGACCGCATCAGCAAGTCCCTGCTGCGACATATCTTTTGCTGCCCGCGCGGATTTCATTTTCAGATTTTTCATAAAATTCAACAGGCGCAAAAAGGGTTGTAATTATCCCAAACAGTGCCGTCCTCCTTTCCTATTGACAAAAATTTTCTTTCGATCAAACGTCCTCCTCTTCCTGTTCACAACGTCTGTTATATCTCAACTTAATATAAAAAGCTGTCATAACAACAGCTAACATAATACAAGTGATTGGGTTTAAACAGGAAGAAGTCAATTTCCCGTCAGCAATAAGCGGCTCATGTTCTAAAATTATACGAACAACTCCAACGAAATTCATCAGTTCAAGCGCCCCAAACGTCAATAAAAATACTTTGGTATTTTCATTCAGCGATATATAAGCATCTTTCCAGATACAGATAACTACAAATACAGTAATAGAAATACAGATACCAAGCCAAAGTCCGGCAAACGACAGAAACATTTCTGTAAATTGTCCTTCCGCGAGCAAAAGGACAATTCCAATATACAGCAGCAGAACAAAATATGCCGTCTTATATGCCATCCCCTGCGCAATTTTTTGTCTTTCATCATAACGTTCTTTTAAACAGGACTTTTCTTTGTTGAGCCGCCGGATGATGATCACAACAAAAAGACCAAACAAAAAACCACATAATACTCCAAGAATGTATGCTACATTTCCCACAAAACTCCTCCTTTTATCAGACAAGTATTGGTATATTTTAACGAAAGGCTTTCTTACAAAGATATCTTAAGTATACATTCTTCTTTACATTTTGTCAAGTATATATTACATATAAATTCCAATATTTCCCTCTCTCACCATGTTCTTTATTGGTTCATATATTATACCATATCGTTCCGATATGGTTCTCTCCGAGGGATGCACACGATTCGCTTATGTATCTGTCCTCCTTTGGTCGGACGCGAATCGGCGCGGTAGAATATCTTTCGATATGGTTCTCTCTGTGAAACGAATTGCTCTGCAAGAGTTATTAAAGCAATTTCAAAGATTGTTGTATTTTCGATATTGGTTTTCGCATAAATTTTTATTTCAAAGATTGGAGGCAATTATGGCTACTTTTTATAATCAAGCTACACTTTCTTATAACGGCAATACGACTACTTCAAATATTACTACCGGCGAACTGGTAGAAGTACTCTCCGCAAAAAAGCACGCGCTTCTTCCGGATTATGTCGCAGGCGATGCGGTTACCTATATTGTCACGGTGGTCAATTCCGGCACAGTGCCGTTTACCGACCTGACAATTACAGATGACTTAGGAAAATACGCTTTTGGCGGAACAGAAGTCACACCGCTCACTTACGTAAATGGTTCAATAAAATACTACGTAAACGGCATACTTCAAGCTACTCCAACAGTGACCGCTGCGGATGACCTTGCAGTAACTGGAATTTCTGTACCGGCAAACGGGAATGTCGCTATTGTTTATCAGGCGGCTGTAAACCAGTTTGCACCGCTTGCTACCGGAAGTATTATTTCCAACACAGCAACAGTATCTGGCACAAGTTTGACAAACAATCTTATTGCAACAGAACAAATTACCGCTGCGGATACTGCTATGCTTACCATCAGCAAATCCGTCTCTCCAACCACAGTATCAGAAAATGGCCAGCTGACTTACACATTTGTTATTCAAAATAATGGAAATACACCTGCTACAGCGGCGGACAATGTTATTGTAACCGATACATTCAACCCGATTCTCGACCCGATTACTGTTACCTTTAACGGTACTGCATGGGCATCACCGACAAACTACACCTACGACGCCACAACCGGCGAATTTGCCAGCGTTGCCGGTCAAATTACAGTTCCTGCTGCCACTTACACGCGCGACGCTGCAACTGGCAGCCTGATTATCAATCCTGGAGTAAGTATTCTGACAATTACTGGAACAGTATAAAATAAAAGAAACATTTTATATGTAAAAGAAAGAAAAATATTTAAAAACTTAGGGCGTGTCTGAAAACTTATTCGCGCCATCTGCGCGCCCTAAGTCTTTATATAAAAATACTGCACAGCGGTATGAAAAAACGCTATAAAAATATAATGACCGCTCCGCAGCAAAAATACCAAATATATTTCAAGATATAAAACAGGATGCTGCAAAACAATACTTTCCGCAACCAAGCCATCCATTGCAGAAATTTTACCATTATGCAGCATCCTGTTTTCCCTGTTAAAAAAATACGGATAAAATTTTTCTTTTAAAATTTTCGAAATCTCTGGTATCTCTCCTCAACGATCTGTGTTGGGGTTTTTCCATGATAGATCCGCAGAAATTCCAAAATTCCGGCGCGCAGTTCATCCGCAAGCAGCTGCATATTGTCCCTTGTCAAAACAGAAGAACGCTCCTGCTCTGTATTTTCTTGCTCTGTATCTGATTTGTACTCTTCAAGCTGCGCCGCTGCTTCCGTCTCCTCATCGGTAAGGGAAATTTCCGATTCTTCCCTCTCAATATTTTCCGCAAACACACGTTCCACCATACACAAATTCTTTAAATCGCCCGCCGTAATTTTCATTACCTCAGCCGCCTCGTCCGCGCGCTTGCCATCCTTCCATAAAATCGATGCAAAACCTTCCGGCGACAAAATCGAATACGTTGCATTCTCCAGCATCCATACTTCATTTGCAACCGCAAGAGCAAGCGCACCGCCGCTTCCGCCCTCGCCAATCAAAATCGAAAGTACTGGGACTTTCAGCGCGGACATTTCATAAAGATTGCGCGCAATCGCTTCCCCCTGCCCGCGCTCTTCGGCCTCCATACCGCAGAACGCCCCCGGCGTATCCACAAAACATACGATCGGACGTCCAAACTTCTCCGCCTGCTTCATCAGGCGTAAAGCTTTGCGGTATCCTTCTGGATTTGGCATCCCGAAATTGCGCTTTAGATTCTGCTTCATTGTGCGCCCTTTTTGTTCACCAATCACAGTCACCATAATTCCATCAATCTGCGCAATTCCTCCGACAATCGCGCCGTCATCCCGACAGGCGCGGTCTCCGTGAAGCTCCATAAATCGATCAAATATCCCGCTGATATAATCAATGCTTGTCGGGCGCTCGCCGCCGCGCGCTCGCTTCACCCGCTCCCATGCTGTCAAATCCTCCATAATAATCCCCATTCCGCATAGAATTCCGTTTAATCCTTATCGCAAACCAGCTTATAATCTCACTGAAAATCAAGCAGGAAAAGGATTTTTTCTGCGCTTTCCCCGCCGCGTTAAAAACAAAAACTTTCACTGTAAAAAATAAAGTTTAATCAATCTCAACCGCTTTTTGTGCTGCGCCGCTGTTATGCTGTCTGGTAGTATACATTTCCTGCGGCTTAACACCGCCGTTTGCCTCAATTAGAAAAGACAGAGTTTTTCTTAAACGATCCCTTCGCACAATTTTATCAACAAAACCATGTTCCAACAAAAATTCTGCTCTCTGAAATCCATCCGGCAATTTCTGTCCAATCGTCTGCTCAATCACGCGAGGTCCTGCAAAACCAATCAGCGCCCCTGGTTCGGCAAGAATTGTATCACCAAGCATTGCAAAGCTCGCCACAACGCCGCCGGTCGTCGGATCTGTAAGTACCGACAGATAATAAAGCCCCGCGTCCGAATGCCGCTTTAACGCCCCGGCAGTCTTTGCCATCTGCATCAGAGACACAATGCCTTCCTGCATCCTTGCGCCGCCAGAACAGCAAAAAATCACAACAGGAAGCCTCTCTCTTGTCGCGCGCTCAATCATGCGCGTCAATTTTTCCCCGACGATCTCCCCCATACTGCCCATCATAAACGACGACGCCATCACGCCCATCGCAGCGGGCATTCCGTCAATGCGCACAAAACCTGTAACAACCGCCTCGTCCACCCCTGTAATTTCGCGCATTCGCTCCAGCTTTTCTAAATAACCTGGAAATCTCAAAGGGTCTGAAACCGGAAGTCCTGTATCCCACTCGGTAAAACTGCCTTTATCCGCCACCATGCTGATTCGCGCTCTTGGCGGAACGCGGAAATAGCTCTGACAGTTCGGACAGATATGGTAATTGGCTACAATATCTTCCGAGTAGATAATCTCTCCGCATTTCTCGCATTTCCAGAAAAGACCGTCCGGCACCTGCGGTTCTGCAAATGCGTCCGCCATATAGTCGTTCTGCCCGGTTCTTTTATTTTTTTCACCCAACCCACATCCCTCCTTTTAATCCTCCTTACGGGCAAGCACTTCCTCCACAAAACCAGTATCAATACATCCCGCCGCAAATTCCGGCTCCGCAAGCAATCTCTTTTGAAAATCTCGGTTTGTCTGTATTCCTGTGATTTCAAGTTCCGCAAGCGCCCCTTCCATCTTTGCGATCGCTTCCTTGCGGTCACGTCCATAAGTCATAATTTTCGCCGCCAGAGAATCATACATAGACGGCATTGTATAACCGGCATAAAGAGCCGTGTCAATGCGCACACCATTTCCGCCTGGAAGCTGAATGCTCTGAATTTTTCCCGGCGACGGAAGAAAATTTCGCTCTGGACATTCCGCATTGATCCGGCATTCGAGCGCATGTCCCCGCAGCACAATATCCTCCTGGCTCACACAAAGCTGCTCTCCTGCCGCAAGGCGAAGCTGCTCTTTTACGAGGTCAAGCCCCGTCACAAGTTCTGTCACGCCGTGCTCCACCTGAATGCGTGTGTTCATCTCAATAAAATAATAATTTTTATCGCGGTCCAAAAGAAACTCGATGGTTCCCGCATTGTGATAACCTGCGGCTTTTGCGGCGCGCACTGCCACATCGCCCATCTCGCGCCGCAGTGTATCGCCAAGCGCCGCCGACGGCGATTCCTCGATCATTTTTTGATGCCTGCGCTGGACGGAGCAGTCACGCTCCCCAAGATGTACAACATTGCCGTAATTGTCCGCTAAAATTTGGAACTCTATATGCCGCGCATGCTCAATATATTTTTCAATGTACATGGAATCATCGCCAAATGCATTTTTTGCTTCCTGACTTGCCGTCTCAAACAAATGAACAAATTCTTCCGGCGCGCGCACAATGCGCATTCCCTTGCCGCCGCCGCCTGCGCTCGCCTTAATAATAACTGGATATCCAAAAGAATCCGCAAGTTTTTTTCCAGGTTCCGCGTCAAAGATCGGCTGCGTTGTTCCAGGTACAACAGGAACCCCCGCCGCCGCCATGGTATTCCGCGCCGCCGACTTATCGCCCATACGGTCGATAATATCTCCCTCTGGACCCACAAACGTAATATTACATCTTTTGCACAAATTCGCAAATTTGCTGTTTTCTGACAAAAAACCAAAACCGGGATGAATCGCATCGGCGCCCGACGCTACCGTCGCGCATAAAATCCGTTCCATCTTTAAATAGCTTTCCCTTGCAGGCGCGTCCCCGATACAGACCGCCTCATCTGCAAGTTTTACGTGCAGAGCGTCTTTGTCCGCCTTAGAATAAACCGCCACTGTTGCAATTCCAAGCTCACGGCAGGCGCGGATAATGCGAACTGCAATCTCACCGCGGTTCGCAATCAATAGTTTTTTTATCATTTTGTTTCCTCTTTCCAGGCTTTCAGCCAATCATAAAGGAAATCTCGCCCTCTGCAAAAACCTTGTCTTTGTCGTAGGCTTTCGCCATGCCAATTCCGAGCGGCCCCTTGCGCTTTGTAATCTCGACATCGAGAGTCAAAACATCACCAGGTACTACTTTATTCCGAAAGCGCACCCGATTGATTCCTCCAAAATAAACTTTTTTTCCTTTGTTCTCAGGAAGTGAAAGGCAGATTACCGCGCCGACCTGCGCGAGCGCCTCCACCACCAAAACTCCTGGCATCACTGGTTCCCCCGGAAAATGCCCGACAAAATAAGGCTCGTTCATACTAACACACTTTTTTCCCACTGCATGTTTGCCTGGCTCCAGTTCCTCGATCTGGTCAACGAGCAAAAACGGAGGCCGATGAGGTATAATTTCCATAATCTCCTTGCTTGATAACATTACTTCTCTCCCTTAATTCCTTCTAAGTTTTTTATAAATTTTTGTCTGCCGTTAGACCAGTGTGCTAGTTTGTCTTTACTTTTACAAGCTCCTGCTCAAAACCGACCATCTCCTTGTTTTTTACAAGGATTTCTTCAACAATACCATCCAGCGGCGATTCAATCTCATTCATCAGTTTCATCGCTTCGACAATGCCGATCACCTGTCCTTTTTTCACCGTGTCTCCGACGCTGATGTACGGCTCTGCCCCCTCGCTTGGAGCTTCATAAAAAGTGCCGACCATCGGAGATGTAATATATTCCCCATCTGCTGCTTCTTTTTCAGCAGCCGCTTTCTCCAGCGGAACATACATCCCGCCGTTTTGAATGCCAGCATCTCCCGATGTCTGCACAATAACTTCTCTCGCCGCTTTCACTGCGCGGAACGTTTCCAATGCCGCGCCGCCTTCTTTCCCCTCGTCATCTGCCCGCACAGTAAATTCTATCTCGGTCAGTTCGGAATCGGAAACCGCCTTGATCAATGTTAAAATATCTTCTATTTTCATTTAAAAACCCTCACCGATCGAAATTTATACTGCAAATCCGCAATAAAATATAATTGCGGCAGCAGCAAATTAACGATCTTCTTCAAACTTCTTGCACAAAAGCACCGCATTGTGTCCGCCGAACCCAAGAGAATTGCTTACCGCATAGTTCACTGGCATTTTGCACGCCTCTTTGCAATAGTCGAGATCCATCTCTTCCTCGCTCTCGCAAAGCCCTGCTGTCGCGTGTACAAAACCTTCCTCAATCGATTTTACACAAACAATAAATTCCACCGCGCCTGCTGCGCCAAGCAAATGCCCAATCATAGATTTTGTAGAATTTATTTTTACCTTGTAAGCCGCATCGCCAAATGCTTTTTTAATCGCGCGCGTCTCGCACAGATCATTGATATGAGTCGCCGTTCCATGCGCGTTAATATAATCGACCTGCTCCGGTGAAATCCCCGCCTCGTTCATCGCCGCTGTCATTGCGCGCGCCGCGCCGTCCCCGTCTTCCTCAGGCGAAGTGATATGATATGCGTCCGAGGTTGCTCCGTATCCGACAAGCTCCGCATAAATTCTCGCACCTCTCTGCACTGCATGTTCATAGGACTCCAAAACAACAATGCCTGCGCCCTCTCCCATCACAAAACCGCTGCGCTCCTTGTCAAATGGCAGGGAGGCTTTTTGCGGATCTTCCTCTGAACTCAGTGCAGTCAAAGCACAAAAACCTGCCACAGAAAGCGGGGTGATCGCCGCCTCCGTACCGCCGCAGACCATAACATCCGCGTCGTTTGTCTGAATCGCGCGGTACGCATCACCGATCGAATGCGTGCCGGTCGCACAGGCAGTTACAACATTCGTACATTTTCCCCGCAGACCATAAGCGATGGAAACATTGCCTGCCGCCATATTGGAAATCATCATTGGGATAAGCATTGGATTGGTGCGTTTTGGTCCTTTTTCCAACAACTTTGCATGTTCCCGCTCAATCGACTGAAGACTGCCGATTCCCGAGCCAATACACACGCCGATTCTTGTTGTATCTTCTTTTTCAAGATCAAGTTTCGCATCCTTGATCGCCTCTCCTGCCGCCGCGACTGCATACTGGCAGAACGGCTCCATACGGCGCGCTGCTTTTGCATCCATATACTTGGCTGGTTCAAACCCTTTTAACTGCCCTGCAACCTTCGCCTTATATTCCGATGGTTCAAAATAAGTGATCGGTCCAATTCCGACAGTTCCCTTTTTTACATTGTCCCAAAACTCTTTTACACTGTTTCCGACCGGGGTAACTGCGCCAAGCCCCGTCACTACTACTCGTTTCATGCAAACCTCCTGACTGCCCTGATCTTTACATATCCATGCCGCCGTTTACCTGCAATGTCTGCCCTGTAATATAAGCGGCGCCCTCCGACGCCAAAAATGCAACCGCCTCGGCGACGTCTTTTGCCTGTCCAGCACGTTTTAGCGGAATCTGCGCAAGCATCCCGTCTTTTACCTGCTGCGGCAGCACGTCCGTCATCTCCGTCTCAATAAACCCCGGCGCAACGGCATTGACTGTAACACTGCGAGAACCAAGTTCGCGCGCGAGTGCTTTTGTCATTCCAATCATGCCTGCTTTTGCCGCACAGTAATTTACCTGACCGGCATTGCCGATGATACCGCTGATCGAAGCAATATTGATAATACGGCCGGAACGCTGTTTTAACATCAGCTTTGCCGCCTGCTTCATACAGAGAAATGCTCCCTTCATGTTTGTATCAACCACTGCGTCATATTCTTGCTCGGACATTTTCAAAATCAGATTGTCCTTTGTAATTCCCGCATTGTTTACCAAAATATCAACTCTGCCAAATTCCTTTAGCGACTGTTCAAACAGTGCGGCAACTTCGTCTGCGTCAGACACATTTGCTTTCATAACAACGGCTTTTCTGCCCTTTTCTCCAATCTCTGCTGCGACCGCTTTCGCGCGCTCCTCGGAACCGTTGTAATTTACAATAACATCCGCGCCATACTCCGCAAGCGTCAGCGCGATTTCGCGGCCAATCCCGCGCCCGGCACCCGTTACAAGCGCCACCTTATTTTCCAACATAGTTCTCCTCATTTCTGCACCACAGTGTATATTTGAAGCTTTTTCCGCATCCATTCTTTCTGCAAAGCAACAATACTGCGCAACTGCCAATTTCTGGCTCTATTTTTCCGCCATTGCTATAAACTTTTTAACTCATCCAGCTTTTTTAGATCTTCCGCTTTATCGATATTGATTACCTCTTTGGTTCGGTCAATTTTTTTGATAAAAGAAGAAATTGTTTTTCCCGGTCCAATCTCCACAAACAGCTCCACGCCGTCCGCAATCATTCTCTCCACACACTGCTGCCATTTTACAGGGGAAGAAATCTGCTTTGCAAGCAGACCGCGTATGTTATCCGTTTCTGTCACATACTCTGCCGTCACATTCGCCACATAAGGAATCTGAGGTTTGTTTATCGTTGTTTCCTTTAGTGCTTCTGCCAGTTTTTCTCCCGCCGGTTCAAGGAGCGGAGAATGAAACGGTCCGCTGACTTTCAGTGAAACCACGCGCTTTGCGCCAAGCTCTCTCAATTTTTCTGACGCCTTTTCCACCGCTGAAAGCTCACCGGAAATCACAAGCTGTCCTGGACAATTGTAGTTGGCAACCGTCACAATACCGTCGGTCTTTTGACATGCCTGCTCGACGATTTCTTTTTCCATTCCAAGCACCGCTGCCATTCCGCCAACTCCCGGCGGCACAGCTTCCTGCATCAGCTGTCCGCGCAGGCGCACCAGACGAATCGCATCGTACAAGTCAAGCACCCCCGCTGTCACAAGCGCGCCGTACTCCCCAAGGCTTAACCCTGCCGCCGCATAAGGGCAAATTCCAAGAGTATTTATTTTTGCAAGGATCGCTCCAATATCCGTAAGCATTGCCGCCTGTGTATATTCTGTTAAATCAAGCCTGTTATTCTCCTCAAAACAAAGTTCGCACATATCCATGCAAAGCAGCGCTCCCGCCTTGTCAAAAACTTCTCTGCTCTCAGAAAACTGCTGATAAAAGTCTTTTCCCATCCCTGCATACTGGGCGCCCTGCCCCGGAAATACATAAGCTATCTTTTTCATGTTAATCCCCCCTTCCGCTTTTTTTCTACAATCGCCAAAAAGGAAAGCGCCACGACCGCCATAGTCAGCACCCCGTACAAAAAGCCAGAAACTGCGGCAGCTTTGCGTTTCACATTATTTACCCCAGCGTGAAGCCTCCCTCCTAAGTCTGTGCGGATCGCTTCGCCCCAGTCGTAAGACAACGGACTAATTGCCAGTCTGTGTTTCGACGCACGCCTCTTCTTTTTTCCTGTTCCCTTTTGTTGTCCTTGTCCTTGAATCACGTCCTGCTCCTTTTGTTGTTGCACAGATGCCTCAAAAGCATCGCGCCGCCAATTCTTCTCTCTGATAAAGGTCGCAAGCCAAGCCGCTCGCTTCCTCTCAAGATCCTGCTCCATAAAATCACCAGAAATCAGGTCAAGATCCATATTGCTCATCAAATCTTCCAGCATTTCCTCCGTCATACGCAGCCTCCTTCCAGCGGTCTAAACGCCTGGCTGGTACACAGCGTTCTACGTCCAGCCATATCCTGAAAATTCCTCCCGAATACGCCCCCGAAGTCTTGACAATTTTGTATCAACCGCATTTACGGTCATACCCATCGCAGACGCAATCGTTTTGGAAGATTGGAGATAAAAGTATTTGCGCAGCATTATTTCGCGCTCTTTGTCCGGCAGTGTTCGAACCACTTCATTTAAGCGCGCTGCTTGTTCTTTTCTGACAATCTGTTCCTCCACGCTTAGTTCCAAGTTCGGCACATTGTCCGCAAGCTCAGAAAACTCCCCCTGGCAGCAATGTTCCTCATGCCTTTTTACATCGCGCAGACGATTCAGCGCTGTGTTGCGTGCAATCACTTTCAGATAAGTTGCGAGCGACGCGCGGTCAAAGTCAAACTGCTGCACATTTCTCCATATTTTCAGGTAGGTGTCGTTGACACATTCCTCGATATCATCCTGACGGTTTCCAAGAATGCCCTGGATAATATATCGAAGCAATTTCCCATACTTTTCTGCCAATGCAGCCATGCCCGCATTATCTTGTATACGGATTAGCTCAACGATCTCTTGTTCTATCATATACGATCTCCAAAACCGCAGACAAAACTATTGCCAGAGCGAAATTTTGCCCGCATATTGTACTATACCCGAAAATTTATCATATCTTGCAAATTCTCATTACATCATTCACTGTATTATCTCCAATATCTGACGAGGTAATAACAATAATCGTGCTTCCTTTCTTTACAAAACCAGATTCTTTCGCCTTGCGCACCGCATAGTTAAACAATTTTTCCGGCGTGTCGATTTCGCGCGCCTGCACCGGATTCACTCCCCATGCAAGCTTTAACTGTCTTAAGCCCCCCTCCTCAACTGCCGCCGCAACCACCGGGCAGGTCGGCTTAAAATCAGAAAGTATTTTTGCAGTTCTGCCGGTCTTTGTCACAACTACAATGGCGTCCGCCTTTAAAAATTCGGATGCGCTGTAGGCGGAAGCACACACGGCGTTCACAACACTGCGCTCCGTCTTAATGCGGTCGCGCGCCGCATACTTGCTGTAATCGATCGATTCTTCTGTACTCTCCGCAATCTCCGCCATCGTCTTGACTGCTTCCGCTGGATATGCTCCCGCGGCGGACTCACCTGAAAGCATAATCGCGGTAGTTCCATCATAGATCGCATTCGCCACATCGGATACTTCTGCTCTTGTCGGGCGCGGGTTCTGCGTCATTGATTCCAGCATCTGTGTTGCAGTCACAACAATTTTTCCCGCCTCATTGCACTGATTGATCATCACCTTCTGAATTGCCGGAATTTTCTTAAATGGTATCTCGACGCCAAGATCCCCGCGCGCTACCATAATTCCATCGCTCTCCGCAACAATTTCGGCAAGATTTTTTACACCTTCCCCGTTCTCAATTTTGCTGATAATCTGAATCGCCTCACCGCCGTTGTCTTTTAAAAACTTGCGCAGCTTTTTTACATCATCGACACTGCGCACAAACGATGCTGCGATAAAGTCTACTTTTTGTTCAATACCAAACAGAATATCTTCCTTGTCCACCGGCGATATGTAAGGCATTGGGATGCTCATATTTGGAATATTGATACTTTTATGATTGCTGATTTTTCCGCCGTTGACTACTGTACAGATAATTTTTGTCCCCTTCACGGCCGCAACCTTAAGCGCAATCTTTCCATCGTCAATTAAAATGCGGGTTCCCTCGCCCACATACTTCGCAAGCTTGTCGTAAGTCAGCCCCGCTCTCGTTTCATCCCCCAGCGTTTCTCTGTCCGCGTCAAGCGTAAATGTCTGTCCATTCTTTAGCATTGCCGAGCCGCCTGCAAAGTCTGCCAGACGAATTTCAGGTCCTTTTGTATCAAGAAGAAACGCCACTGGAACACCGAGTTCTTTGCTTACCTTGCGCACCCGTTCCATTCTTTCCTGCTGTTCCGCATGGGTGCCGTGGGAAAAATTAAACCTTGCACAATCCATTCCGTTTACAATCAATTTTTTGATCATCTTCTCATCGTCTACTGCTGGCCCTAATGTACAAATAATTTTTGTTCTTCTCATACTAATAATCATACCTCCCTTTTCATAATTTACAGACTTTGCGCTGTAAGCACTTATGGAACTCTTTTCTTTTTTCTCTATCCCAAAGCATTTTATGCCAAACGACATTGTGCGGTCAATAGATTTTTTGACATTTTGGCACAAACAATCAAGAATGCATGTTTCATACATTCCATAATGATACAAAGAAAGTATAACCTTTTTGCGGCGAGATTGCAATTGCGGCATGAAGGATTTTGTGATATTTTTATAGAAAAGTATTATAAACAAAGCCGACTCACCCTACAATATTTTAGAGAAAGGAAACTGTATTATGACCAGAACCATGGATTTTCGTATGTCCCGCGAGGGGTTAATGCAGGTAGGCGACACGGTTTCGCTTGCGGAATCCACGCTAAGCACGCTCGCCGGAACAATGTATTACTACACAATCACCCCGGCATTAGCCATGTCAAACAACACGCCAAAACGATTGAAAAATCTTACGGGCAAAGTTACAGATGTTGTTCCTTATGGAAGCGAATGGACGGTGACACTGGAAATTGAAGAACCTTAAATAATCAAGCAGTAAAAAGATTTTTTCTCTCGATCTCTGCGCGCATAAAAAAAACGGGGCGCCGCAAAAACAAATAAAATTGTTTTTTGCAGCAGCCCCAAGTATTATAATCCATTTAAATTCGGTTGTTCTTAACGCCAATCAATCTGTGATGGAGAGATCTCCCGAAGTCATCTGGATATCCAACATACTTCCCTCCGCTCCATATCGGTGTATACCGTTGGCGGCATCATTCAGTTTTAAATCCTGATAGCGATACTGGATATCTCCGTGCGTGCTGACTCTTGCCGCAAAACCGTTTCCGCCATTTTTTAAATGGAAATGCACATCGCCGCTGCGCGTTGAAACCTTTGCCGCCGTATCGCCATGCTGCACAACAATAATATCTCCGCTCCCATTGGTAAGCGTCATTTCTCTGGATGTTCCCCTTATGCTCATATCACCGCTGACCACGGATGTTTTTAAGATATCCGATTCCAATTTATCCGCGGAGATATCCCCGGAAATTGTTGTAACCAGCACTTTTTCTGCTTTGATTCCCACAATATCCGCATCGCCGCCTTTGCTGGATACTTTAATATTTTGCACGGACAGTTCTTCTGCTTTGGCATCGCCGCTCATGCTTTCCACATTAAGGACGCCGCCGCGGCAGCCGAATGCTTTGGCATCGCCGCTCTTACTTGTCACAGCCGCCTCCCCAAATTCAGAATTTATCACCGAAGCGTCGCCGCTCATAGAACGGCATGCTGCTTTCTGCGCCCTGACTTCTTTCATACTCGCATCGCCGCTCATTGTGGAAGCAAGCACATAATCAAATTTACTGTCCGCTATATCGACATCGCCGCTCATAGATTCAAGCATACTGCGCTCTGCCTGCGCTTTTTGAAACTGAATATCCCCCGACATCGTTTTTAACTGCAACGTGCGAATTTTGCAGGAGCGCATTGAAATATCACTGCTCTTGCCATTGACAACCAGCGACTCCATCCATTCAGGAATCTTTAAGGACAGCTCAATCTCTGTACCTTCCTCAAAAATTCCGCCGAGAATTGTAAAATGATTTTTTCGCTGTACCTGCTCGTCGCGCTGGATATTCAAATAGATCGTATCTTTTGACTGCTTTCTCTCCAGCCGATAGACAATCTTGCTGCCTGCGCTGCCTTCATTCTTATAATTATAGTGAAATGCGCCGTCTGTGGACGCTGTAATTTTAATATCCGCCGACTTGCTGTCAATAGAAATATGCCGTATTCCGTCCTCCTGATATAAAGTGCCGCTGCACTCCGCCATATATTGCTCGCCATCCATATCTTCATCGGGACTGTAATTATAGCGGTTGTTCTTAAAAAAATTGTCGAAGCTCTTGTTAAAATTAAAATCTTCAGAATTTCTGCCGCTTCTTTTTTCTCTGTACTTTGCAGCTTCCTGGCGTCTCTGGTAATCCGCTTCCTTCTCGTCCGTTTTTTCAAAGCCAGACATCCATCCCTCAAAATTTCCAAACGCCTTGTCAAAATAGCCGGACAGATGATTTAATCCGCTTGTCGCCGCATTTACCGCACTGTTTACAATATTGCTGATCTTATCGGAAAATTCTTTATTGTCCCAGTTATATGAACCTGAATGCTGCCCGGCGTTTTTTTTCTGTGTGTTCTGAGTATTGTCCGACGCGCTTTTTGCCCCTTTGCCATCTCCCGCCTTCTCGGAGATAAATTGACCAAGCTCCTCGACAAATTCATCAACGCTGCCAAGTTCACTGATAATTTCTTCCTCGCTCCTGCCAGATTCCAGCGCGCGCTCAAAATGAGCCTCATAATCCTCCAAAATATCTCTCGCTGTATCCGGCTCAATCCCTTCCATTGCTTTTGACAGCTGTTCCATATATTCTTTCCGATTCATAATTTCCTCCATTTCCGACACTTTTACAATCGCTCTGTTCTGTATGTCAATCTGCCTGCGGTTCAATCACGCGCTCCACCGCTTTTACAAATTGATACCATTCTTGTTTCATAATTCTCTGGTACTCTCTTCCTTCTTCCGTCAGATGATAGTATTTTCTCGCAGGTCCCTCGCCGGATTCCACAAGATAAGTTTCCACGTAACAATCATCCTTCAAACGTTTTAAAACAAGATACAGCGTCCCTGTTGCAATTACCATCTCTTTGGAAATCGCTTCTGTCAGCTCATATCCATAACAGTCGTTGTCCACAAGTTTTGACAACACACAGAGTTCCAACGCCCCCTTTTTGAATTGTGCATTCATAGTTCATTCCCATTCCTTTCCCGAACTTTTTTCGATATTTTTTTGCCTGCAATTATTTTATAAAAAGTTTCTTTATACAGCACTTTTTAAAAAGTGCATAAAAATATATTGCAGTAACGACAATAGTACGACACTTATTCTAACTAGATTCTTTGTTACATATTAACACAAGCTATTATTTTTTGCAATATACTTTTTGAAAATAAATATTAAATACCAAAAGTTTGTTTCTAAAATATAAAAATGACTTTTGTGGAATAACATTACATAACGAAAGGTTAGAAACTATATTTTTCGCAATCTGCTTGACATCTTTCAACAAATTATTTAACATAAAAGCCAAGGCTATATTATGTAAATTTTTCCATCTATGGAAAATAATTCATTGTAAATTTTTGGAATGTGTTAGATTTATTTACAATTACGACAATTAAGAGAAAACTGCTTTTTTCTCAAAAACAGTAAACCTGCAGAATTATAGGTAGGTGCATTATGAAAAAGAAATATCTTGGTATCAATGTTTATGAAGCATTCCAGGAACGTATGGATTATGTCTTTCAGGAATTTGACAATATCTATATTTCCTTCAGCGGCGGCAAAGACAGTGGTTTATTGCTGTACCTTGCGCTCGACTACATAAAAAAGCACAGAATCCGAAAAAAAATCGGCGTGTTCCATCAGGATTTTGAAGCGCAGTATTCTGTCACAACAAAATATGTAGAAGAAACTTTTGAAAAAAATATAGAATATATTGAACCTTATTGGGTCTGTCTCCCAATGGCGACTCGAACTGCATTAAGTAATTATGAAATGTACTGGTATCCCTGGGATGATACAAAACAAGATATCTGGGTCAGACCAATGCCAAAAAAACCTTATGTGATCAATCTGGACAATAATCCAATCTACTTTTACAAATACCGAATGCATCAGGAAAATTTGGCAAAACAATTTGGCCGCTGGTACAGAGAAATCAGTGGAGGAGGCAAGACAATTTGTCTGCTCGGTATAAGAGCATCCGAATCTTTACAGCGGTACAGTTCAATTATCAATAAAAAATATGGATACAACGGTTTGTGCTGGATATCCAAAATGTTCAAAGACGTCTGGTGCGGCTCTCCTCTTTATGACTGGAGTGTAAGCGATATATGGACTGCACATTATAAATTTGATTATCCGTACAACTCACTTTACGACCTATATTATAAGGCGGGTTTAACACCCGATCAAATGCGCGTCGCATCCCCGTTCAACGACTATGCCAAAGATAGTCTGCACTTGTATCGAATTCTCGAACCGGAAACATGGGTTCGCTTGCTTGGGCGCGTCAAAGGTACAAACTTTACTGCTATTTACGGCAAAACCTCCGCCATGGCATACCGCAATATCAAACTGCCAGCGGGACATACATGGAAATCTTACACAGAATTTCTTCTCGGCACGCTTCCAAAAAAACTTCGCAAAGGTTATATTGAGCGATTTAAAACCTCCATTAAATTCTGGCATGAAACAGGCGGCGGTCTGTCGGAAGAAACGATATTGGAATTGATTTCAAAAGGTTATAAAATCAGGCGCAACGGCGTATCCAACTATACGCTTGACAAGAAATCAAGGGTTATTTTTACAGAAAATATTCCAGATCATACCGACAATATTGTTACTACAAAAGACATTCCAAGTTGGAAAAGAATGTGTATCTGTATTTTAAAAAATGATCACGCCTGCAAATCCATGGGATTTGCCGAGACAAAGGTCCAGCGGGAACGCATTGAAAAAATTCGCAAAAAATACATCAGTCTGGAGGCGTTATAAATTGAAATTCACTAGTCCGGTATATCATGTTACAGCTGTGCCAATCGAAAAGATTGTGCCAAATACATACAACCCAAATACGGTAGCACCCCCGGAACTTGCGCTGCTGTACGACAGCATCAAGGAAGATGGGTATACCATGCCGATCGTCTGCTATTATTCCTCCGATGATGACAACTATATTATCGTTGACGGCTTCCACCGCTATCGGGTTATGTTAGAACACGAGGATATCTATGAGCGCGAGGGCGGACTGCTGCCGGTCTCTGTCATCGATAAACCGATTGCACAAAGAATGGCCAGCACAATACGCCACAACCGAGCGCGCGGCTCACACGATGTTGATTTGATGAGCAATATTGTAAGGGAACTGCATGATCTCGGCAGATCGGATACTTGGATTTCCAAACATCTTGGTATGGACAAAGACGAAATTCTCCGCCTCAAACAGATTACTGGGCTTGTTTCATTATTTCGTGATATGGATTTTCGCATGGCGTGGACGCCAGAAACAGATTTTGACGAATCCGAAGCGGAAGCGGCGGCGGCAGAAGATATAGAAACCGAACCGTTTGAATAGTTTACGCCAAAAACAGAACATATGATTACAAAATATATTTTATAAACAAAAAAGACTGCTGTAAAATATTTTTTTATAAGATCTTATAAAATCTACAGAAATAGTTATGTTGCATCTTACAGAAAAATATTTGACTGCAGCAGTCTTTTTAAATGTTAAAGATACTTTTTTATAAATCAAAATCAATATGGTAATCCTGCTTTTGCGTGTGAATAATCAGCACAGATAAGTTAAACTCATCTTCCATAATCTGCACTCTGTACTCATACCAGCAGTCTTCCTCCCGCTTTGACATCAGCACATACTCGCCGTTCTCCTTCCCTTCAATCTGGTCGGACAAATCGCTGTAAATTTCAAATCCATCCACTGGATCAGGATAACCGGACGCCTTAATTTTTTCTTCAATTGCTCGATATAATTCCTCCATAATCATCCCCCATGCCAAAACGCTTTCGCACCAGCATACAAACTGAATATCCAGCTCGGCTCCACAATTTAAATTTGTGACGCCCCGCCGCAAAACCAAAATCAAATCGCTTACGCTCTTTTTTCTGCGACCTCCCCAGCCTTCTTGTAAATACTGTTCGCCGGAATGCAGCCGCGCACTACGGACAACGGATATACATTGGCATTTCTGCCGACGATTGTCCCTGGATTTAAAATGGAGCCGCAGCCCACTTCAACGCCATCGCCAACCATTGCCCCCATCTTTTTTAAACCTGTCGCAATTTCTTCGTCGGCATGAATCACGACAAGCGTTTTATCTGATTTTACATTGGATGTAATGGAACCTGCTCCAAGATGCGATTTATAGCCAAGGATGGAATCTCCCACATAATTGTAATGCGGCACTTGCACGCAGTCAAATAAAATCACATTCTTTAACTCCGTCGAGTTGCCGACTACCGCTTTTTCTCCGACAATCGCATTGCCGCGGATAAATGCGCAATGGCGCACTTCAGCTCCTTTTCCAATAATCGCCGGACCATTGATGCACGCCGTCGGAGCAATCACCGCATCTTTTGCAGCCCATACATTCTCCCCGCGCTTTTCGTATTCTTCCTCCGAAAGCTCCTTTCCAAGCTCTAAAATAAACGTTCCAATCTCCGTCAGCGCTTCCCACGGATAAGTTATACTGCTTAACAGCTTTGCTGCCATCGTATGTTCCAGTTGAAATAAATTTTTAATTTCCAAATCTTTTTTTTGCATAAAAAACCTCATTTCTGCATTGCTTTTTGTATGTGTAATTCAACGCTTCCCACAGAAAACTTCTTTCAAACACACTTTAATAATTTTTCGCAGTTTCCAAAAAACACTGATTTAGCTGTCCTTGATTGCCAAGCCCTTTCACGGCGTTTGTCAATTTTCCGACAAAATCCTCCAGCTTTTTTTGGTATTCATCCCTGCTGATTGTCCCTTCAGCAACATAAGTTAAACCTTTTTCCCAGCTTGCGGTCAGCTCTGCATTTAACAGAGAACGAATCGAGGCATTTACAACCTCAAAAATCATTTCTCCAATCTGCGTAGGCGTAATAATCTGCGTCTTTTTATTTAAGCCAAGATATCCTATCTTAACCAATTTGTTTAATATCTCGGCGCGTGTCGCGCTTGTACCAATTCCGCTTCCTTTGATCTGCGCGCGCAGTTCTTCGTCTTCAATCAGCTGTCCCGCATTCTCCATCGCCAAAATCATAGAACCTGAATTATAACGTTTTGGAGGTGCCGTTTCACCCTCGCGGATTGTAAAGCCGTTCACTGGAAATTTCATACCTTTCTTCAGTTCTTTCAGCACTTCAAAAAAATCTTTTCCAAGGCTTACGCTTTCCGTCGAGTCCCCCTCTGCTGGGCTTGGCGCGCTGTTTGTCGGCGCAATCCCTTTCGCTGCATCTGCCGGGACTGTCGTCTCCTTGCTGACTTCCGACTGCACACCGCTATTTCCACCGTTCAAAACAGAATCTTTTCCGGCACCCAACGCATTGTCTGGCGAAATGCCCGCCGTGCCTGTTCCCTGACCTGACGCATTGCTCTCCGCCGCGCCGCCTGCCCCGGAATCCTTCTTTTTCCCTGCATCTGCAACTTTTAAATAGCCTTCTTCCATCAACACCCGGAAACTTGCAAAAAAACTTTCCGTTTCTATCTTTACGGTAAGCGAAATTTTCTGGTAGACCGCGGGCGGATAAAAAATACTTAAGAATCGTTTTACAATCGCCACATAGACGCGCTTTTTTAGAAGCGGCAGCCCGGAAAGCGCAGAAAATCCCTGCCCTGTCGGGATAATCGCATAATGATCTGTAATCTGTTTATCATTGACGTAGCGCGTTTTTGCAATTCCTTTGTGCGATCCCGACTGCAAAATTTCATCGCAAAACGGCGTAAACTGAGACAGAGATTTTAGACCGCCGATATTTTTATGTATTTCCTTTGCCACTGCGGTTGACAGCACTCTCGCATCGGTACGCGGGTAAGTGACAAGCTTTTTTTCATATAATTCCTGTACTACCGCAAGCGTTTCATCCGGGCTGATTTTAAATAATTTGCTGCATTCATTCTGCAATTCTGCCAGATTAAACAAAAGCGGCGCGTTCTTGTTTTCCTTTTTCTTTTCCAGTCCGACAAGCTCTGCCAAAAGCTCCTTGCTGTTGTTTGGCATCACTGCCTGATGGCTGTTTTTTCCGTTTTCTACAATTTCTCGGTACTCCGACTCAAAAGATAACAGCATTGCAATCAGTTCTTTTGCTGTCGCCAGTTCCTTAAATCCATTTTCTTTGTACAGTTTTGGAGACTGAAAATATTTCGAGCCGGAAACCGCGCGAAATTCCCCTTCCAGCTGGTGTTCCTTCACAAGAAATCCCGCTATGACACGGAAAAAAGGTGTTTTTACAAACGCGCGTATCTCCCGCTCCCGGCGCACTACCATACCAAGCACACATGTCATAACGCGCCCAACAGAAATTGCTGCCCGCTTATCGTTTTTCAAAAAGTTGCTCACGGCATTCCCATATTTTAATGTCAGTACACGCGAAAAATTGATGCCCATCAAATAATCTTCCTTCGCCCGAAGATAAGCGGCATCCGACAAATTATCGTACACGGAAATCGGCTTTGCATTGCTTATACCGCGCAGAATCTCCTCCTCCGTCTGCGAATCGATCCAAACTCTGCGCTTGTCCTTTGTGGCAGGCACTTTCGCCATCTGATCCACAAGGCGATAAATATATTCTCCCTCGCGCCCTGAGTCGGTACAAACATAAATCCGCTCAACATCTGCGCGGTTCAGCAACCCCTTCACAATATTATATTGCTTGCTTACAGAAGGAATAACTTCATACTTAAATTCTTTTGGCAAAAATGGAAGTGTGTCCAGCGACCACCGCTTTAACTCCTGGTCGTAAACTTCAGGATAACTCATTGTCACCAGATGCCCGACGCACCATGTTACAACAGAATCTTCTGCCTCCAAATACCCGTCGCACCTCTTAAAATTTCGCTTTAATGCCTTGGCAAATTCCTGCGCCACACTTGGTTTTTCTGCGATATATAAATATTTTCCCATAAACCTGCTTTCCTGCTCTATCAATAAAATTCTTCTCTTTATTTTAACAACCAAATCTGTTTCACAATAGAAATTTTATGCTTTTTATTGCTTACTTTCCTAATAAAATAGAAAATTATCCACTGACTTTTAGGATAACATAGAGCAAGATTTTCTGCAAGTAAAAAATCCTTGTACTTTTTTCACCTAATTATTTTCCGGCAATTCTTTTTGCTGCGGCACTCGCACGTAAGAAACATGTTTTGGATCGCACGCAGAATAATTTTTATAATTTTCGCGCCCCTGCGCCAATGTCATATGATTTGCTCCGCTGTATTTGCCAGGAACATCCTCAAAAATATCATTCTCCCAAAAACAAACCGGGCAGATATCCCATAAAATATCTTCCTTTGTTTCTCCTTCCAATGTGAAATATCCGCAGCACTTGCACTGATATCTGTGTTCCATTCTTCTTCCTACCTGTTTCGGATTTTTTGAGTTTATTCTATCACAAACACATACACAATTCCATCAATTTTTGCGGAACCTTTCTTTGCTTGTTTTCGTTGTTTGTTTGTGCTGATCTTGTTTTTACGGATTCTTTTATAAACCAATTTTTATTGTTTGACATTCTATATTTCTGCGTATTATAATGAAAGGAAGATTGTCCATGCCGCTTGACGGCAGAATGCGAGGGATTATGCCGGAAACAACTATATTTAATAAAAATAATATATTCCAGAAATTTGAAGTGTTAAAAACAAACCGTAACAAGCGCTATCGCTACCAGGAATTTTTGGTGGAGGGAGTGCGCAGTTTAAATGAAGCGGTAAAAAATCACTGGGATATCCACTCATTTCTTTACAATAAAAATAATTTATCCGACTGGGCAAAAGACATGATTCGCTCTGTTCCTACAAAGATGAATTATTGTCTGACTGCTGAGCTAATGCAGGAATTAAGCGGCAAGCAGGATACTTCCGAGTTAATGGCAGTGATTGGAATGCGTGAAAATAATCTCGCGGATATTCCGCTTTCAGACAATCCGCTGATCGTCTTATTCGACCGACCATCAAACCGCGGAAATCTCGGCACAATGATACGCTCCTGCGATGCGCTTGGCGCAGATATGCTGCTTCTTACAGGTCATTCTGTTGATCTGTACGATCCTGATGTTGTCGTATCGGCTATGGGTTCCTTTTTTCATACGCCGACCGTTCGGATTGAGGACAACAAAATTTTGTTTGATTATATCGCAAAACAAAAACGTACATACCCGGATTTTCTTATTGTCGGAACCACCGCACACAAGGAAATATCAATTGATGCAATAGATTTGACAAAACCGCTGATCCTTATGGTTGGAAATGAAACGATGGGATTAAACCGCGCATTTAAAGAATATTGTGATGTACTCTGCACAATCCCTATGTCCGAGACATCTTATGCGTCCTCTTTTAACGTCAGCTGCGCAGCCTCAATTATGATGTACGAAGCGGTAAGACAGCGGCGCAGTTTCCACTAAAAAATAATTCGCATCAATAAATTTTTTGTTTGTACCAAAAAAACGGAGATTTAATAAAAAAGAATACTGTAAAAAATAATGCGGATGCACTTATTTTTTATAAGGCTGATTTGTGCCGAGAACGTCACAAATCAGCCCGGATCCGACAAGAAAAACTGCATTCGCAGCGTTTTTTTGCGGTTTCTCAAACAGAAACGTTCTCGGAATGGAGGATACTATGTCACCCAAAAAACAATACTACAAAAATCTTGCCGACAGTATTATAGAAAAGCTCAACCTGCGCGGCATGGAAGGTTATTACTGCAATGAAAAAGCGGAAGCTCTTTCCATGGCAAAACAGTTTCTCACGCCTGGATGTTTTGTCTCGTTCGGCGGTTCTGTGACACTGGCGGAAATCGGACTGTCAGACGAACTAAAAAAATCGGATTATACTCTTTACGACCGTACTTCTGTTAATACTCCAGAAGAAAAATCTGCTATGTATGCAAAAATCGTTACATCAGATTATTATTTTATGAGTTCAAATGCAATTACATTAAACGGCGAGCTGATCAATATTGACGGCTACGGAAACCGTGTTGCCTGTTTGATTACTGGTCCAAAACAGGTTATTATCGTCGCTGGAATGAATAAGATTGTCACAGATGTTGAGAGCGGAATCGCGCGTGTCCGCAATATGGCTGCGCCGCCAAATACCGTGCGTCTCGGCAAAAAAACGCCGTGCGCCGAACTTGGCCGCTGTGCAGACTGCCTTACGCCGGATTGTATCTGCTGCCAAATTGTTATCACACGCAAGTCCATTATTCCAAACCGCATTAAAGTGATTCTTGTCGGGGAAGAATTAGGGTATTAGGTATATCCCGGTATACTCCGCCTACCTGGATATTCTCCATCAAAAGGGCATGGATGTCCTTGACAATTTTTTCCTTTAGGGGCATTTTTTGCCCGATGCACTCCTTCACATAACGGAATGTCTTTTGATGGTTCACTGCCTCATAGATCTCACGCAGTGCCTTTCCCCCGATAAAAATTCCATCCTCCAGCACCTTCGTCTCAATCAGGGACAGAGTATTCCCCTCAATCGCCGTGGAATTATGAGTATATTCTATTTCAAACGCCTGCTCAAAAGTAAACAGCGTAAACTCCGGGATAGATGTTTTGCATTGGCTGTACAATTCCTTTTTTGAAGCAACTTATGATAATCCACAAAAGTCCTCCTTATCTTTCCAAATTTTCTCTTACAGTATAGCATATTTTTCCGCAATAGTAATTTGGAATTTTTATATAAAAACCGAAACAGCTGTATCTCTTATTTACTCTTTTACTCTTCACTTTTTATCGCCGTGTTCTCCATATATTTTCTTTCCATCTGATGGCGCAGTTTCCTGTTTTCCACCGTGTCAAAAAGAATCGAAAAGTCATAATCCGGCGGATACAATTCTTTCGCTGCAACCACAAGCTTAACCCGTTTATGGTTGATCCATATTTTTTTATTTTGCAGCTGTACGCGCAGCACTCCCTTCTCGTCCATCGGCTTACATACAATGGCAAGCTTTTTATCCGGGTAAACCATAACGCTGTCGCCAAGATGAAATTTCTCGCCAAGCTGTTTTGCCAATATCTGCTTTTCCTTTCTCTCTAATTTTGGTGCTGCTTCTTTTTTTATTTCCTGTACTGCCATGGAAAAATCATAATCGATTTCGCAGCATTTTTCTGTTGTATTGTAAGCAGCTCTCGCGGCATTTTCAAGCATAGTTTTCGGCATTCCAAGTTTTTCTGCAATATAAAATGCACAGCTTTCTCCAGCCTCTCCAAGCTCAAGATTGTAGGTTGGGCAGAGGGTTTCTTTATCAAATGCCATTCTTGCATTTTGTATGCCGTTTTGCTGTTTTGCGTACTGCTTCACTTCTGGATAATGCGTTGTAACAACAAACAGCGCGCCGCTTTTTACAAGTTCTTCAAGAATCGCAACTGCCAGCCCCATGCCTTCTGTCGGGTCAGTTCCAGAGCCAAGTTCATCCATCACAATCAAACTGTCCTTATTGGTATGCCGCAAAATATCCAAAACATTTTTAATGTGCGCGGAGAATGTGGACAAATTTTCTGAAATACTCTGACCATCCCCAATATCGCAGAGATAATTGCTTCTCATACAAAGATCCGCTTTTTTACAAGCGACATGCAGACCGCACTGCGCCATTAAGCACGCGAGCGCAACTGTTTTTAAAGCGACCGTCTTACCTCCCGTGTTTGGTCCGGTAATAACAATCCCTTTTATCTGACCTCCAAGCTCAAAATGAAGCGGCACGCAGCTTGTTTTTTCCATAAGAGGGTGTCTGCCGTCCTCAATTACAATTTTTCCGTCCAGATTAATGTCTGGTTCTGTCCCATCATACACAAGACTTATTTTCCCTTTTGAAAAAATATAGTCCAGCTTCTCAATCATTCTGATATTTTCGTGCATAATATCCGCAATATCTGCAACCTGCGCGGTCAATTCATACAGGATACGCCGAACTTCCGCCTCCTCGTCAAGCCGCAGAGCCACAAGTTCTTCATAATATTTTGCCACTGCCGCAGGCTCTACAAACACCGTGTTGCCTGTCGCTGATTTATCAACGACACTTCCTGAAATTCGAAATTTATATTCCTTTTTTACTGGGACGCAGATTCTCCCGCCTCGAATCGTACAAAAACAGTCCGACATAAGTTCTTTGTTTGCACGTATTACAGCATCTGCTTTCTCACGCATCGCCTGCTCTGCATGTTCTATTTCTGTGCGCAGGGAACGAAGCAATTTTGTCGCGTTATCGTACACCGCGCCTCCGCGCACCTTGTACTCAATCTCTCCCGCCAGCAATTCCTGCGCATCCAGATTTTCTTCGTAGTATGGCAGCGATTGTGTCTGCCCCTTACATCGCACAAGATATCCTTTTAACCGCCGCACTGCCACAAGTGCTTTTGCAAATCCTTCCAGTTCGCCTGCGCTAAGGCACTCTCCCCGCACCGCAGCATCTACCATTTCCTGAATGCCAGTCAAAGAAACCAGCGGCGGATTTCCGTACTTTTCCAAAAGCTCCTTCGCTTCTGTTGTCTCACGCAGTTCAGCCCTAAGATCACTTTCTTTATGATATGGCTCTGCTGACGCAATTCTCTTTTGCGCCGCCTGCGTCATAGCATAAACCGACCATTGTTTCTTCAATTTGTCAAATTCTAAAATAGGTTCATAGTGATACATTTCTTTTCTCCTTTTTCAATCAGCAATACCATATATTTCTAAAATCGTAACTATTTGGAATTATTCTTTCCGCATTGCCTTTTGCTTTTTCCATGTATCTACATACAAACGTATATTATCAAACAGCAGTTTTCTATTCTTTTGCCGCACCATAATTTTAACGGTCTATCTTCAATAACTTGACACAGGGCTATACGTAGCGTCGCCAGAACGGCATACTTTCCCTGCACGGGTCTTGTGCATAAAAAAGAGCATGACCATACATCATGCTCCATACCGCTAAAAATCCAGCCGCGAGGCATCTTGATTTCCACTATCACAAGCATAGATAAGGCAAATTCGGTCAGAACAAATAATCCCAACCGCAAGGCGCACTCTGCCCTCCAAAGGCAGAATAAACCTTCCAGCTATTTAATTCGCTGTATTTCCTTTTCCCACAATGCTTGTCATAAAAATACCTCATCTTTCTTTTTTATTTTTACAGTATACAAGAAAATATTTATAAATGCAAGAACAACTTTTAATTATTTTTATCTTTGTGGCATGGATCCTTTCAAACAACAACGATAAAATTTATTCCCCTGTAAAATTTTCTTTGATTTTCTTATCCGTATAATAAAATCCATAAATCATAAAAGCTATGCCAATCAAAGTGCCAACTGCGATCGAACTGCCGACTGGAACTTTTAAAACCAGCATTACAATACTTGCCGCAATCTCTACAAGAAACAGATAACCTCCCAAAGAAATCCAAATTTTGGGCGCAATGCTCTGCGCATAATCCCAGTGCGCTTGTGATTTTCTTGAAACTGGCGTATTGTATCCGTTCTGTTTACTCATATCAGACTGCGGATGCTTTTTTAAAAGCACTCCAACCAAAACCATAACAAACGGCGCAATTAAATTTAACACTAACAATGCCTGCATTTATAATCTCCCCCTTTGAAAAAGCAAAAACTGCCCCCCATTAGCCAAGCTTTCGGATTCGCTCAACTGCTTTTACAGTATTCTCCTTTGAACCAAACGCTGTCAGCCGGAAATATCCCTCCCCGCTTGGTCCAAAACCAGAACCAGGAGTTCCCACAACATTGGCCTTTTCCAAAAGATAGTCAAAGAATTCCCACGACGTCATACTCTGCGGTGTTTTCAGCCAGATATACGGGGAATTAACGCCGCCGGACACTGTGTAGCCAAGAGATTTTAAACCGTTGTAAATAATCTTTGCGTTCTCCATATAATAGCCGACCATCTCTTTTACCTGCTGCTGTCCTTCCTCCGAATAGACCGCCTCACCTGCTCTCTGAATAATGTACGGCGCACCGTTGAACTTTGTTCCATGCCGTCTTGCCCAAAGACTGTTTAACATTGTGCCGTCCAACAAAAGTTCTTTTGGCACAACCGTGTATGCAAGGCGCGTTCCAGTAAATCCGGCATTTTTTGAAAAGCTGCGCAGTTCAATCGCGCATGTTCTCGCATCCGCGCACTCGAAAATACTATGTGGAATCTCCGGTTCTGAAATGTACGCTTCATAAGCCGCATCAAAAATAATAACCGCCTTTTTCTCGTTGGCATAATCAACCCATCGCTGCAGCTGCTGTCTGGTAAGCGCAGAACCTGTCGGATTATTTGGAAAGCACAAATAAATAAGATCCGGTGTTTCGGCTGGCAGTTCCGGCGCAAAATTATTCTCTGCCGTACATGGCATATAAATTACATTGCTCCAGCGCCCGGTATTTGGATTATACTCCCCTGTTCTGCCCGACATAACATTGGAATCCACATACACCGGATAAACCGGATCGCAGACGGCAATTTTCGAATCCGCCGCAAAAATTTCCTGGATATTGGCAGAATCGCTTTTTGCCCCGTCGCTGATAAAAATTTCATCCTCTGCAATATCCACACCCCGTTTTTTAAAATCATGTTCTGCAATTGCGGAACGCAAAAATTCATAGCCGAGATCCGGCGCATAACCGCGGAATGTTTCTTGCACTGCCATTTCGTCCACTGCTTTGTGCATCGCTTTGATAACCGCCTGAGGCAGCGGCAAAGTCACGTCTCCTATCCCAAGACGTATCACTTCTTTTTCAGGATTCGCATTCTCATACTCTCTTACTTTTTTTCCCACCGTTGAAAACAAATAACTTCCCGGCAGTTTCAAAAAATTTTCATTTACTTTCGCCATAATTTTTTTCCCTCCCTTTTCTCCGAGAAACATGTTTGTATCGCTTTTATCCTAAATATAATCCCCCTCAAATACAGTAACTGCCGGACCTGTCATAAATACATGCCCGCTGTCACGGTCGTACCGGATACGCAGATCTCCGCCAAGCATACGCACCGTCACTTCATGATCCGTGAAACCGTTTAAAATGCACGCCACAGCTGTCGCGCTTGCACCGGTTCCGCACGCCCATGTCTCGCCGGAACCCCGTTCCCACACTCTCATATTCACCGTTGAGCGGTTCAATACCTCGACAAATTCTGTGTTGACCCGCTCTGGAAAAAAGACGTGATGTTCAAACATTGGTCCAACTTCGCACACTGGAAAGTCTTTTGTTGAATCGACAAAGACAACTGCGTGCGGATTTCCCATAGAAACCGCGGTTATCTGGTACTCCTTACCGCCGACAGCAATCGGCTGATCGACAACTTGCTCGCCTTTTATATTTACTGGAATCTGGGATGGATGAAATTTTGGAATTCCCATATCGACAGTAACTTCCTGCACGTATAATGATTTATTGTCTGTTCTTGATTTTTCTGTATGATCGGCAACTTCACCTGTCTTTGCTTTTATCTTTACAGATTCTTTATATTCTTCTGATGTTTCCATCGTTATTTGTTTTTCTCTGTTTACTGTAAGTTCCAGATACTTAATTCCCGCCAGAGTTTCAATCGCAAGACTTGTCTTATCTGTCATACTATGTTCATAGACATATTTTCCAACACATCGGATCGCATTGCCGCACATCTCCCCCTGCGTTCCATCTGCATTGTACATCTCCATAGTAAAATCTGCTTTTTCCGATGGTTTAATCAGTATCAGCCCGTCCGAGCCAACACCAAATCGGCGGTCGCTTATGCGCTTTGCAAGCTCGCCTGGATTTGATACTTTCTCGGAAAAACAATTGATATAGACATAATCATTTCCACATCCCTGCATCTTTGTAAATTTCATATACTTTCCAGCACAAAAATCCACCGCGTTTATATCACGGAACCGTGCCATCCTCCCTTTATAAAATTATGTTTCAGCAATTACAAAGCCCGAAAATTTTGCGAATCTTGAATCAAAACATACGGATAACCATTTCTGCCATCTCAATCAGATTCACGCCGCTGTCCATACTATTTTTCTGTAAGTAGCGGTGCGCTTCCTCCTCCGACATATTGTTGCGCTGCATTAAAATAAGCTTCGCTTTCTCAATAATCGTTTTCTCCTCCTCGCTTCTTTTCTTTGGTTTTGCACGTTTCCTTCGCTCTTTTTGCAAAAGTTTCTGCGTCATAATATGGAGGGTTCCAAGAAGTTCTCTGGCTTTTAACGGCATACGAACCGCCATAATACTATCCCCGCAGACTTCTTCAAAACGAGCTGCGGAAGCGATCAAAAGCATCTCAAATCCTTTTGGCAGATAATTGTTGATCTCGCGGTAAAGCATATCCGGCATTCGGTAACCGCTGATTACAATTCCGCCATCCAGCCCATTTGCAATACTGACTGCCTGCGCGCCGGTCGTACAGACCGCATGGACATCAAAACTGTTCTGAACCAGAAGGGATCTGATATTTTCTGCATCCTCCCGTTTTGGGAATACAATAATTATGCTAAGCAATCAAAGTCCCCTCCCGTTCTTACAAATAAACAACAAGATAACAAAACGATCGTTCCGACACATCAATCTCTATATATCATAAGTATTCATATAATAATATTTAAATAATTGTTTTTATTTATTAAAAATTAAATAAAATACTAAAAGCGGTTTAGATACTGCGCAACTTCCCATTCTGATACCGTCGTGCAGTATTTCATCCACTCCGCCCTTTTTATCTTAAGATAATCGTTTGCCAGCTTATCTCCAAGCACGTTCATCATCAGTTGATCTGTTTCAAGTGCGTCCAGCGCGCGGGAAAGATTTTCCGGCAGACTGCGAATTTTGCAGGCGCGGCGCTCTTTATCTGTCATATCGTAAATATTGCTGTCAACTTTTGCCGGAGGCAGAATTTGTTCCCGAATACCGTCCAGCCCCGCCGCAAGGCATACCGCAAGCGCAAGATACGGATTCGCGCTTGGATCCGGGCAGCGCAGCTCAATCCGATCCACACATTCTTTTTTTCCTCCGGTTCGCACAAGCGCCGAGCGGTTTGCCGTGTTGGACCAGGCGACATACACTGGCGCACCGTACCCTGGAACAAGCCTTTTATATGAATTAATCAGCGGATTGGTCACCGCTGTAATCGCGTCAATATGCTTTAAAATTCCTGCGATAAAATACAAGCCTTCCTGACTTAAACCGCCCTCTACCGACGTATCGCAAAAAACATTCGCTCCATCCTTATTGTAAAGCGAAAGATTTAAATGCATCCCTGAGCCGTCCACGCCGCTTTTTGGTTTTGGCATAAAAGTTGCATGCAGCCCATGACGTCTTGCGATTGTGCGCACCGCCATGCGGAACGTCATCAAATTGTCTGCGGTTGACAAACCATCGCTGTACTTAAAATCAATTTCATGCTGCGCGGGCGCGTTTGCATGATACGACGCTTCAATCTCAAACCCCATCTGTTCAAGCGTCATAACCATCTCGCGGCGCGCATTCTCCCCGGAATCCACAGGACCGACATCAAAAAAGCCTCCGCTCTCCTTCGTCTCGGTTGTCGGGCTGCCGTCCTGCGCTAAATCAAATAAGAAAAATTCGCACTCTGGTCCCGCTTTAAACAAGTATCCCATACGTTCCGCCTGCTGTATCACCTTTTTAAGAATATATCTTGAATCCCCCTCAAACGGCGTTTTGTCCGGGCGGAACACATCGCAGATCAATCTTGCCACTTTCCCCTGCTGCGGTCTCCACGGAAAAATTGCAAAGGTATCCAGCACTGGATAAAGATACATGTCCGGCTCTTTCATAGACAAAAAGCCCTCGATTGCAGAACCATTAAATACGCATTGATTATTCAAGACTTTCTCAAGCTGGCTTGTCGTCACTGCCATGTTTTTAAAATTCCCAAACATATCTGTAAACTGGAGCCGGATAAACTCGACATCTTCCTCCTCGACAAGCTGAATAATATCCTGTTTTGTATAACGGCTCATAACCTCATCCTCCTTCGCCTTTGCTGTTTTGCTCAAAAGAGCAAAACAGCGGCTTCTTTTCTGAGCCTTATTTTAAGAAACCATTGACAATCTGAGCTTCTGCTTCCGCTTCTGTAAGCCCTAATGTCATCAATTTTACAATCTGCTCGCCGGCAATTTTTCCGATTGCCGCCTCGTGAATCAAACTTGCCTCCAAGTGATTTGCCGTAATCTCTGGAATTGCGCTTACACTTCCCTCGTCCATCAAAATTGCATCGCATTCGCTATGACCCATGCACTTATTGTTTCCATTGATTTTTGATAAGAACAACTGGCGCGACTGTCCTCTTGCCACAGAGCGGGAAATCAGATTTGTGCCGCAGTCCACACCGTTGAGATCAATCGTAAAGTCCGTCTTTGCATACTGCTTTCCATGCGTCATAATTTTTTCCTTAATCACAAGCGTCGCGCGGTCGTCAAGCTTTGCTTTTGTCGTGCGGACAGTAGAATCCACGCCCTTGATCTGAACTGTGTCCATCTCCATGTAGCTTCCCTCTGCAAGCTCGATAATTGTCTGCGGATTCAGCACGCGCTCCCCCATGCCGTCGCCGCTGCCATAATGCTTTTCAATATATTTTACCCTTGCATTTTTTCCGACAAAAAAGCTGTGAACTCCGTTGTGCTCCGATTTTTCCCCGCCGCCGTTGTGAATTCCGCAGCCGGCCACGATCGTTACATCACAGTCCTCCCCAATGTAAAAATCATTGTACACCAAGTCTGTAAGACCGCTCTGACTCAGCACAACAGGGATATGGACGCTCTCATTTTTTGTGCCGGGTTTAACAATAATATCAATCCCCTGCTTATCCTCTTTTGTCACAATATCAATATGCTCGGTTGTATTTCTTCCTGCGCCCTGTCCGTTGACACGGAAATTGTACGCCCCCTGAGGTACGCCATGGATATCTGCAACCTGCTTTAGCATCTCCATCTGAATTTCATCCATTGCCATCACACCTCCCCCTGCTGAATTGTCCCGCAGGCAAACTTGCATCCGTCCTCCACGCTCAAAAGCTCCGGCAGAATTTCCTGCCTGCTGCCGCTCTTTGCAACCCTGCCGTCCGCAATCACAATAATCTCATCTGCAATATTTAAAATTCTCTCCTGATGAGAAATAATCAAGATGGATCCATGAATCTCCTCGTGCAGTTTTTCAAACACTTGAATCAGGTTCTTGAAACTCCACAGATCAATCCCCGCCTCCGGCTCATCAAACAATGTAAGTTTTGCCCGCCTTGCAAGCACAGTGGCAATCTCAATTCTTTTTAACTCGCCGCCGGAAAGACTTGCATTTACTTCCCTGTTTACATAGTCCTTCGCGCACAGTCCTACTTCAGAAAGATAATTGCACGCTTTTGCTGTGCTGATATTTTCTCCCGCTGCAAGACCGATAAGGTCTTTTACTGTAATCCCCTTAAACCGAACCGGCTGCTGGAACGCATAGCTGATTCCCCTTTTTGCGCGCTCTGTAACAGAAATTTTTGTAATATCTTCCCCATCAAGAATAATCTGCCCTGCCGTCGGATTTTCAATTCCCGCGACAAGTTTTGCCAACGTCGATTTTCCCCCGCCGTTCGGTCCAGTAATTGCAACAAATTTATTGTCCGGTACTGTCAGGCTGATGTCTTTTAAAATTTCCTTCTCCCCAGTCTTCCCTCCGACACCGAACGATATATTTTTCAGTTCTAACACGGTTTCCTCCATTCTGTGGACGGGCTTTCGCCCGACGATAACTTATCTTTGTGACAGCTGTCACCTACCGTAGTATACCACATCATTTTTTCATTTTCCACACAATTTCATATATTCTTTATTTGACAACCATATCCTTTTTTTATATAATACAGCCATACAGCAACCTGGCAAAACCGTTTTTTGGTATTTTGACGATCAATAAAAAGGTTTTCACTTTTCTTTTTATAAAAAATTACTTTGCAATCCAAAAACTGTACTTCTGCAAAGAAAAATTCTTTATTATAGTAAAGTGTTTGCTTTTTAAAATGATTTGAGTACATTGCTATTTCGGACTATAATTCTTCCTATTGGAATATGATTGATATAATATCCGAATATAGAAAAAATTTGCGTACTTGGCAAAAATACTTAAAATGTGTATGAATTTTTAATCAAAATTTTCAGACACATCCTGACGGCAGCCTCACCCAATCTATGGATATTCAGAATAGGAGATGATCTTTTTGGACCCCAGTGTCGCGGCAAAGCTAGTGATACTCGTAACTTTATTGTTTTTATCAGCACTGTTTTCCTCCGCAGAAACATCGCTTACCACGGTGAACAAACTTCGCATTCGAAGCTTGTATGAGGACGGAGTAAAGCGGGCAGGCACGCTTTTAAAATTGATTGAAAATCCGGCCAATATGCTTAGCGCAATCCTTGTCGGCAACAATGTTGTCAACCTTTCCGCTTCCTCGCTTGCCACCTCCGTGGCACTCGACCAGTTTGGAAGTCAGGGCGCAGCGATCGCCACCGGTATTCTCACACTGCTCGTGCTGATTTTTGGCGAGATCACGCCGAAACGCCTTGCCACATTGCACAATGAAAAAATGGCCCTGATGTACGCCCCTTTGATTTTAGGGCTGACAAGGCTATTTACCCCAATTATTTTTATTGTCAACAAACTTTCCGTCGGAGTTATGCTTCTTTTGCATATCGATCCTGAAGAAAAGGCTGCGCCAATCACAGAGAGCGAATTTCGCACGGTTGTTGATGTCAGTCATGAAGAGGGTGTAATCGAGAGCGAAGAACATCAAATGATCACCAATGTTGTTGATTTTGGAGACTCTCTTGCAAAAGATGTTATGGTACCGAGAATTGACATGGCGTTCGCCAATGTCGAGATGAGCTATGATGAACTGATGGATGTGTTCCGCACGGACAAATATTCCCGCCTTCCAGTATATTCTGGTACAAGAGACAATATTGTCGGCATTATCAATCTGAAGGATATTTTCTTTTTTGGAGGAGATAAGACCAATTTCCAGATTTCTGATATTTCCCGCGAACCATTCTTTACCTATGAATTTAAAAAGACATCCGAACTTTTAAACGAAATGCGCAAGGATCATATTTCGATGGCGATTGTGCTCGATGAGTATGGCGCGACCGCAGGATTGATCACTCTGGAAGATTTGCTTGAGGAAATCGTCGGAGAAATTCGTGATGAATACGATGCTGACGAAGTTGATTCCATACGAAATATCGCGCCGAATGAATATATTGCCGAGGGCGCGGCAAAGCTTGACGATATCAACGAGGTTCTTGATCTCTCGCTGGAATCCGATGATTATGATTCCATCGCCGGACATATTATCAATCAGCTCGACCATCTTCCAAGCGTTGGAGAATCCATTACGGATCAAGGTGTTGTCTTTACGGTGGACAGTGTCAGCAAAAACCGGATTGATCAGGTACATATCCGGGTGCTGCACAAGGATACGTCGGAAGATACCCCGGAAACCGACGAACAAACATAAAAAGATTTTTTGGCATATCGAAAATAAAATTTTTAATTGCCAGATACAATGTAAAACGAGCAGGGAAGGTTTATCTTCCCTGCTCGTTTGACCGATACAGCACCGTTTTAATGGCAGCCCGAACACCCGGAGCAACACCCGGTACATTCGTCATCATCATGACTGCAGTCACAGGTTGCTGTATTTTTCTGCGCTGCTGTTCCATCCAAAAACGCCGCGACAGCAACATCCATATCGCCGCTAAGCCCTGGAACCACCTGTATACCTTCTGCCAAAAGTCCTTCCAGTGCCTCTCTGCCAATTCCCCCGCAGATTACAACCGCAATATTTTGCTCTTTCATCAGAGCGATCGCAGATACATGACCATTTCCCGATGCAGAAACTGTCGTTTTTCCCGTCAGACCAGCGGAGGAAATCTCATAGACTGCAAACTCGCCGCAATGCCCAAAGTGTCCGGAAATATTGCCGTTCCCATCGGTCGGAAGCGCGATGCGAAGAACTTCCTTCTCGGGTTCTGTACCTTTTACTCCGCTCGCATTTACCGCCGCAAAAATATTCTCAAGAAAGTCAGCAGTTCCTCTAAACCAGTCAATATCAAGCTCTTCCATCTTTCCAGCATCCGCCGCGCGCGCTGCTGCTGAATCGATCGGCAGCTTTGCTAAGACAGGCAGCGTATATTTCGCCGCAATCTCATCAATATGGCTCTCACCAAACACATTGATCTGCTCCCCGCATTTTCCACAGGAAACATAACTATAATTCTCAACAAATCCAAGAACTGGTATTTCCATCGCCTCCGCCATGTGTACTGCTTTCGCCACAATCATGGAGACAAGTTCCTGCGGGCTTGTCACAACAAGGATACCTGCGACTGGAAGGGACTGAAATACCGTGAGCGGCACATCTCCGGTTCCAGGCGGCATATCGACAAACATATAATCGATATCGCCCCAGACAACCTCGCTCCAAAACTGCTTGACGGTTCCGGCAATCACCGGTCCGCGCCATACAACCGGCGCCTCCTCATCCTCCAGCAGCAGATTGACGCTCATCACTTTAATACCATTTTGGGTAACTGCCGGAAGTATCCCCTGTTCATTGGCCATCGCCTTTTCTTTTAATCCAAAGCACCTTGGAATGGAAGGTCCTGTTACGTCCGCGTCCAAAATAGCCGTCCGGTAACCTCTGCGCGCCATTTCAGCGGCAACTGCGCTTGTCACAAACGACTTGCCCACTCCGCCTTTTCCGCTGACAACACCAATCACATTCTTTACATTGCTGTATGCGTTCATCGGCACAAGAAAGTCTGCTTTTGTGCTCTGACGCTCGCTGCAGCTTTCCCCGCAGGAACCACAATCATGACTGCATCCTTCTATCTTTTCTTCGCCCATTGTATTTCACCATACCTTTCTATAATTTATATAATCAACAACTTACATATTTTTACACGCAAACTTTTTTGTGAAGCATCCATGCGGTTCCAATATAAGCGCCCGCCGATATTACTAGAGATAGCAAAATGCCAACTGCATACTTTGTATATCCATCCAAATTTTCAATAATTACACCGCGAAGTTTTGACACTGCAATGCTGATCGCAAGAAAAACTACAAAACTTACAATGGTGCGCAGTTTTGAATTTGCCATAAACGTCGCGCTCAATGTAATGGAAAGCATTGCGATAACGACAACCGCAAACCAGCTTGTCACAATACTTGCAAGGACAATCGCAACTTTTCCGGCATTTACGTCAAGCCGGAACAATTCATTTAATATACGGTTCAGAATTTTCAGCAGTTCGTCAATCTGCCCTAATCTCGCCGCCATCGCAAACACATCCAAAAATGCGACCGCGCCAAACAACAGTGCTGTCAACAAAATTTGTATCATCGCAGAGAGCACTTTTGCACCGACAACACTGTATGTACTTTCTGGAACCATAAACAGCATATAACTTTGTTTTGTTCTTAAATCATTATGAAATGTGACAATACATTCAAACGATACGAAAAGGATTGCCGCAAATGTGTAAAAAATAAGAAATCCTTCTCCCTTTGCCACCGTTATTTCATCCTTGATCACTAACCCATAAAGAAAATATAACTCCAGCAGCCCCAGTACCACAAGCATTGCAAACTTTGTAAAAAGCTGTTTGCGGAACTCATATTTCATCAACTTCAACATGATGCATAGATCTCCTTATATAATTCCACAATTGTTTTTCCATGTTCATTCCGCAATGTATCCGCCTCACCTTTCAGCACAATACTTCCTTCCTTGACAAAAACAGCATTGTCAATGATCTTCTCAAGCTCGTCCACAAGATGACTTGACATAACAATCGCCGTCTCCGATGAAGCCGTCTGCGCAACAGCCTCCATCACTTGGTCTCTCGCAATAATATCAATGCCGTTTAACGGTTCGTCGAGAAGAAATAATTTTGCCTTTCTCGCAAGAGTTGCCGCCAATTTTAACTTTGCCGCCAGACCGGAGGACAATGTTTTTGCTTTATCCTTTATGCCAAGTCCCATCCGCTCGACTAACTCCCTATAATGCGCGATATCAAAATCCTCAAAAAAATCTGCATAATACGTTCCCACATCCTGCACTGTCATATAACTGTAAAAAAAAGGCTCAGTAGACATATAGGCAATGCTTTTTTTGCTCTCCACTCCAATTGGAATACCATCAAATGTAATGCTTCCAGCCGTCGGTGACACAAGCCCTGCCGCCATTTTCATCCAGGTGGTCTTACCGCTGCCGTTCGGTCCAAGCAGCGCATAAATCTTTCCGGGTTCTATCGCAAGGCTGATATCTCGAACAGCTATTTTTCCAAGGTACTTTTTTTCAATGTTCTGGCAAATCAGCATAACATCCTCCCCCTTCCGCCCATGTCAAAAACATGGCGCTACTCATAATACTACACCAAATCTACTTTTTATGCAAGGAAAATTTCCCCTTGTAATCTTCCCTGTAATGCTATATAATAAGTCCGGCTCCCAATCGTATTCTATCATAATGGAGGTTCCTATGAGACATATTATCAGTCCGCTTGACCTTTCTATGGACGAGCTCACAGAGGTTTTAGAGCTTGCAGAAGACATTATGCATGATCCAAAAAAATATTCCGAATGTTGTCACGGCAAAAAATTGGCTACTCTTTTCTATGAACCAAGTACTCGTACCCGCCTAAGTTTCGAAGCTGCAATGCTGAATCTCGGCGGGAGTGTCCTTGGTTTTTCTTCTGCCGATTCCTCCTCCGCTGCAAAAGGTGAGAGCGTGGCGGACACGATCCGCGTTGTTTCCGGCTACGCGGATATCTGCGCAATGCGCCATCCAAAGGAAGGCGCGCCTTATGTCGCCTCCATCCATTCCGCCATTCCAATCATCAATGCAGGCGACGGCGGACACAATCATCCAACACAGACACTGACGGATCTTCTCACAATGAAACATTTCAAAGGCAGACTTGACCATTTAACAATCGGTTTTTGCGGCGACCTGAAATTCGGCCGCACAGTACATTCCCTGATCCATGCGATGGCTCGCTATCCAGGTTCTAAATTTATACTGATTTCTCCCGAAGAGCTTCGGATTCCCACCTATCTGCGCGAGGAGGTTCTGAACCGTCAGGAAATTCCATACAAAGAGACAAGAGTGCTTGAAGAAATTATGCCGGAACTTGATATTTTATACATGACCCGCGTCCAAAAAGAACGTTTCTTTAACGAGGAAGATTATATCCGCTTAAAAGACAGCTTTATTCTCGACTCTGCAAAAATGCGGTATGCAAGACCGGATATGCTGGTTCTCCACCCGCTTCCCCGCGTCAATGAAATTGCGGCAGAAGTTGACAACGATCCGCGCGCGGTCTATTTTACACAGGCAAAACTCGGCGTTTTCGTCCGAATGGCGCTGATTTTAACGCTTCTCAATATATCTGTATAAAAAATTTGCTCAAAATTCCATTACAGGAACCAGCACAATATATTTGATACAATATTTTATTATAAATAAATCAGAGTTTTTATAATCTGTATAGAAATGGAGTTTTTATGTTAAATATCGGCGGCTTAAATCACGGCGTTGTGATCGACCATATTGCTGCGGGCGGTGCAATGAAAATTTATGAATATTTAAAGTTAGAAAAACTAGATTGCAGTGTGGCAATTATCAAAAATGCAAAAAGTAATAAAATGGGAAAAAAAGATATTATCAAAATTGAAGGTCCCATTCAGATCGACCTTGATATACTTGGCGTTTTAGACCCAAATTTAACGTTGGACATGATAGAAAACGGAAAAATTATTGAAAAGCGAAACCCTAATCTGCCAGAGCAGGTAACTGGAATTATCCGCTGTAAAAATCCGCGCTGTATCACCTCCGTCGAGCAGGAACTGCCGCACCGTTTCCGCCTTACAAACAAAGAAAAAGGAATCTACCGCTGCATCTACTGCGAGCAAGCTTATAAAGTTGAATAAATATATTCTCCGGTTTTCATTCAAAACAAAATTTTATATTCGGGTGTGTCTGACAAAAAACTGTTTTCAGACACACCCTGACAGCCTTATTTCTGATTTAAAGGCTGTCCCCGTTCCAGCCCCATTTGTCTGTCTCCTCATACTTTACATAAATTCGATCTCTTTTAATCTGTAATACTTCCTCGTAAATATCACAAATTTCTTTTGTCAGCCTTCCTACACAATCTTTGGGTATGCTTCCAAACACCTTCACCTCAATAAAAGCAGTCGGCTGTGATCGATCCCCCCGAAATGACAAATCGCAGAATTCAGCAAATTCTATCATCAGCCATTCTTCGGATTTTCCGGGAAGAATAGAAATCACTTTCCCCAGTTTTTCTTTTACTTCCTCTTTTTTTGACTCCGCCATCATCACATTTACTCTTGAATTAATAAACGGCATACTCATACCCCTTTCCCATGATTCTATCTCTTTTATAATAGCAAAAAAAAAGTTATTGTGGGGGATTTTAGCATAATTTGCAGTTTTTTCGGCATGTTTTGTTATCAAAAAACAGCATCCTACCCATACCGTGGGTAGGATGCCTCCAATCAAAACTGTTCTACCGAAACGCTGCACTGTTCCAACGCAGCTCATTCTTAAAGTTGCGGATCGTAGTATCTTTGTCAATAAATACACACTCAATTCCCATCATTGCGCCCCAGTCACCCATCTGCTCACCTGTAAGGTCAAGTGAGAACGCAGTGTGATGTGCTCCCCCGGCTAAAATCCACGCCTCTGCACCTGTTATAAGATTCGGTTCCGGCTTCCACAGCGCACTCGCCACTGGAAGCTTTGGCATTGGCTTATCCTGCTTTAATGTCGTTACATCATTGATAATCAGGCGGAATCGAGTTCCAAGATCAACCAGAGAACATGCCACACCAGCGCCAGGCTTTGTCGTAAATACAATGCGCGCCGGATCTTCGCGGTTGCCCATCGAGAGCGGACTCACCTTAATTGCAGGCTTACAGTCTGCAATGGAAGGGCAGACTTCAAGCATATGGGACTGCAAAATTGCCTCCTTGCCCGGCTCAAGATGATAGGTGTAATCTTCCATAAACGAAGTTCCGTTTTTCTGCCCTGCTGACATAATCTTCATCAGGCGCACCATTGCGGCTGTTTTCCAGTCGCCTTCTGCGCCAAATCCGTACCCGTCCGCCATCATGCGCTGCATCGCCAGACCCGGAAGCTGCTTCAACCCGGAAAGCATCTGGAAATTTGTCACAACCGCATGATAATTGCGCTCCTCAACAAATTTTCGGAAACCAATCTCAATCGCTGCCTGCTCGCGCACATGCGCCTTAAACTCTTCCGGGTCGCGGCCTTCCAGAATAATATCGTAGGAATCATAATATTCCTGTAATAATGCATCTACCTCACCTTTCGATGCATTCTGTACGTATTCTGCAACATCTGTAATATTATAAGCGTCTATCTCCCATCCAAACTTTACTTCTGCTTCAACTTTATCTCCTTCTGTCACCGCGACATCGCGCATATTGTCACCGACGCGCAGCACGCGGATATGGCTGCTTTCCATCACTCCAACCGCCGTGCGCATCCAGGAGCCAATGCGATCCTGAACACCTTCATCCCCCCAGTATCCGACAATCACCTTGCGCTCAATTCCCATTCTGCTGACAATATGACCATACTCACGGTCACCGTGCGCGGACTGATTGAGATTCATAAAGTCCATATCGATCGTATCATAAGGAATATCGCGGTTAAACTGTGTATGCAGGTGCATAAGCGGCTTGCGGTACTCCTGCAGCCCATGAATCCACATTTTTGCAGGGGAAAATGTATGCATCCAAGTAATTACACCTGCACACAGCTCATCGGCATTTGCCTCGTTAAAACAGCGGCGGATCGAAGCCGAATCAATTAATGTCGGCTTCCAGACAACTTCAAACGGCAGTCTGCCCGACTTGTTCAGCTCTTCAACAATAATTTTGCTGTGTTCTGCTACCTGCACAAGCGTATCCTCGCCATACAAATCCTGTGATCCGGTTGCAAACCAAAATTGGTATTTCTTTGTCTTTATCATTTTTTCCTCCATCTTGCCGTCCAAACGGCATTCTAATTTACTGGAATTTTGAGGTGTACCGTGTCACAAATTCTGAAATTGAACATAGAAATTTTCCATCTTTTCTTTCATTCTGTCCTGCAATCTGTGTTTGCCAAACAAAACTTTTTGACGCATCCAGCACACCCAAAATTTAAAATAAAGTTACTTTCTCTTCATCGCCCAAACGCCAATTCCCGACTGATTTCTTCCAGTCAAAGCAACAGTTTTCCCGCCTTCTTCACGGTTTGTACCTCTCAGCGCGCGCATCTTCTCCACCGCGCCGTTTGCCGTAAGTGTAATTATCCCAGAGTTCTCATTGTAATCCCAGCTTCCTTCCACCGCTCCCACCTTGCAGTTTCCGTCAGCATAAAGATTCATTGAAATTGGCTTCTCACAAAGCTGTTTCACATCAAGTACAAAATCAATGCGCAAGTATGCTCCTGGAAGTTCCTCTTTTGGCACAATCTCCTCTGTTTCCCCATGGTACAAACAAGGCGAAACCATCGGCCAGCCATCCGAATCAAACACCATACGGCGGACATTCAGCGTATGAAGCTTTGGATCTTTTTCATATCTTGCATGACATACCAAAAACCAGCCTGTATCTGTCTCCAACACAGAATTATGCCCAAGCGCCAGAAAACCCATTCCTTCTTTAAAGCTGTAGCCCGTTGTAATTTTTAATCCAATATGGTTGGCCGGAAGCTCCATGGAATCCATAGGATTTCCATTGTGGTCAAGGTATGGTCCGGAAAGCTCTCTGCTTCTGCCGACCCTCACATTGTAAACAGTAAACAAAGAATCATAAGAAACAAACAAATAATAATAACCGGTCTGTCTATTGTAACGTATGTATGCTCCCTCAATCGCCCCATCGCAGCTTTTTTTATTGCGGCAGGCAATCACATCGCCATACCCTGGCACTGCTGCAAGCCCTGTTATTTTATCCAGTTTTAAAATTCGAATCCCGCCCCAGAATGAACCGTATATCAGGTAGTGGTCTCCTGTTTTCTCCTCGCGGACAAGATTTGCGTCAATCGCATTTACCGGACTGTCTGGCGTTGTATGAACGACAATGCCGCGGTGGATAAACGGACCTTCTGGACTTTCGCTTACCGCAAGCCCAATTACCGAGTTCTGTGACCCAAACGTTGAGGCGGAATAATACAGCCGGTACTCAGTGCCTTCCTTGATTATATCGGGCGCCCACACTCCGCGCGCATTTGTAAGCGTTCTTACCTCTTCTGGAATGATCCCATCGTTCAGCGCGGTTCCAATATATTCAAAATTTATCAAATCTTTGGAACGGCGTATTTGTCCTCCAACCTGCTCCCTGCATTTTGAACCGGAATCTGTAGAATATATATAATAATTTTTGCGGATCTCATCATAATAAACTGCCGGGTCATGAGAAAACAAACCGCCTGTCTCTCTTTCCATAGATTCTGCATTCTCCCTTATTTTTTATTCTGTCTTGACCATCCCTGCAATAAAAAAGCTGCCGCAAAATACAAGCCCTGACAAAATACCGCTAGATATCCTGTCTGAAACTTTGACTCTGCGGCAACCCTTTCTCTATTCTGCCGTTACTGCCTTGTTATCTTGTTTAAAACAACCTTATTTTTCTGCTGCCTCGCATGGTTTTTACTCTGTAATCACTTCGTAATTCAGCTCAATGCCCATCAGTGCATAAGTATCCTTCGCAACTTTAAGCGCCTGCTGATTGTACTCTAACGCTTTTTGTGCCATCTCCGTTGCATAGTCCTGCGCATTTTTGCCCTGTTCGAAAACAAGCGCTTCCACACCTACGCCGTCAACGGTATTGTTGTACACGCCAGCGATAAATGCCGCAAACCCTGGAATCTGCACATCGCCAAATGGAACTGGTCTTGTCACATTCTTAAAGTATGCGTCAAAATACTTTCCGTAAGCAGCATCCTCCTCCGCAGTAACAAGAGTTTCCTCGTTCTGGAAATCTTCAATACTCTGATACTTTCTGGTCTTTGCTGTAGGGAAGAAGCTCTGCGTATATTCTTCCCAGATATCTGCATCCAGAGTGATCGGGCATGGCATGGACTGTCTAAACAGCGGGTTTCCGTCATCGGTTGCCAATGTCTTATACGCCTCAAGCTTTGCCTTCCAGCCTTCTACGCCCCAGCCCATCCACTTTAAAAGCTCGTAAGCTTCTCTTGGGTGCTTGGTTGAAGAGGAGATGGAACCCATATCAAGAACACCAAAGCAGGTTCCTGCCTCGTTTAACGGCGTGCTGAACGGTACCCATTCCAGTCTCTTCTCACGGTATCCAGGAGTGTCAAACAAATTCAAATATGTCCAGTATGCATCAAGCTGCCAGCCAAGCTTGCCGGAAAACGCCGCCCACATAGCACGGTCGCCAGTCCATGCCTCCATCTCGTCCGTGTCTCCGTAAGGGGCATGATACCCTGCATTTAAAAGCTCCGCTGTCTGATTTACACCATCTGCCCACAGATCCATATTAAATCTGTGTCCGTCCCACCCAAACTCACCGATGCAGCTTGCATTATTGGAGATCGGATAAAATGTAACTGGAGTATACATACGGTTAAAACCATAAATCTGTTCTGCCGGGTTTGAAACATACTTGATTGAATCAATCAATGCATCCCAAGTCCAGTTTTCCGGGTCTGGAGCCTGCTTGTTCTGAACCTCAAATACATTCAGGTCTGCATACAATGCTGCCGGGAAATACTTAATCGGCGTAGCAAGCTTTTTATCTGTGCCAAAATAGCCGATCTTGTAATCGTTCAGCGAGGTAAGCAGATTCTGATTTTCCGGGTCTTTCTCCCAATACTCGGTAAAATCACCGTACAGCCCCTGTCCAAGACCAAAGTCACAGTTTCCAAGAACCATAAAGCAGTCTGGAATCTTTTTTGCATTGATCATATTAAGCAGCGTGTCGTTGTAGCCTTCAAGCCCAAGATCCTGAGTATTTACCGTGATATTTGGATACTTATCCATAAATGCCTTCGCCACATGCTCAACAAGCTTCGCATTATCAAAATGCATATAAGTAAGTGTAATTTTCTCTGTTGTCATTGGCGGAAGTGCGCCGTCATCTGGATTCTCTTCATTTCCCTGCTGCTCGTCGCCATTGCTTCCAGGATTTGTCGTAGGCGTCGGATCCGGGTCTGGGTCTTTGCCGCCGCAGCCTGCCAGCATACTGGTACATAACGCCGCTGTAAGCGCCAAACTTGTAAGCTTCTTTGATTTCATTATTCATTCCTCCTTATAAAAAATCAAACACTGTGTTACGGTCAGCTTCCTGTCGCTGAAAGATACTGATCTTCCGTAATGAAGCGCAGCGACTGTCCCCTTTTTTTAGGTATAAAAGCTTTTTATAACCGCTGCGCTTAAGATTTTACATCAATTTGATGCAAGACCTTATAATCTTAACATAAAAAGCAAAATTTCTCTGCTTTTTACGATAAGTCCATTGTAAATTGCAAAAAATATTCTGTCAAGAAAAGAAGTTGGAAACACACTTTCTTTTGAATCTTTACAATCCCTGTTTCTGCAATTTCAGCTTTTTTATTCGCCTGTAATACCAGTGCGGTCAACGCTCTCAACAAACTGGCGCTGCAATATAAAATACATAATCAAAAGCGGAAGGATCGAAAGCATTGTGCCGGCCATTTTGATATTTTCATTGATGCTGATCATCTGACCTCCACTTTGGCTTGCCGCTGTAGAGTAAGTAGCTTCAAATGTCTTTAGTGATACGACAAGCGTTGATAACGTGCTTTCCGAACCGCCGGTCGCTCCCACAACATAAAGCTGCGTTAAATAGGACTCGTTCCAGTACCATACAATCGAGAACAAAAATACAACGAGAATCGCCGGTGCTGCCGAAGGGATGGAGATCCTTGCAAACGACTTAAAATGCCCTGCTCCGTCAATCTTTGCCGCCTCAATCAACGCCTGCGGCACCTGCCGGAAAAACTGCCAGAAAATCAAAATAAAAATCTGAGCTTTCAATCCCTGCCCAAGAATTGACGGTATAATAAACGCTTTTAAAGAATCAATAATTCCAAGGTCGGTGTAAAATACGTAAGTCGGCATCATTGTAATCTGCGGCGGGATAATAAAGGAGAAAATCAAAAGCCCCATCAAAATGTTCTTGCCCGGAAAATTATACCTTGCAAAACCGTATCCAACCGTCGCGCAGACAACTACATTAATCAAAGTTGGAATTCCGGCGATAATCACGGAATCTCGAAAAGTTTTCCAGAAATTCATCGCCCTTGCCGCATTTTTATAATTGTCAATATAAGCTGTGGTCGGCAGCCACTGAACGGAGGAATCCAAAAGGTCGCTGACGGTCATAAAACTTTTGCTGATCATATACAACAATGGATACAGATAAACAAATCCAATGCTGATCAAAAGAATATAAACGACAACCTGCTTCCCTGCTCCCTCTTTTTCCTTGCTTCCAAAGACAAACTTCCGCAGCCGATCCTTCCAGGCTCCCTTGTAGGAAAGGCGGTTTTTAGGCCGCTTTACTTGCTTTTTTTGTATTGCGTCTTGCATTTCGTTCGCCCCTCCTTCTAAATTTCTTCGCGAGCTTCTCCTGTTTCTTCTGCTCTTTGCGGTATTTCTTTGCGCGCCTCTCATAGATATCCTTGCGTCCTACTAACAGCAATGCCATAATAACAACGAGAATCACGACGACGAGGGAATAGCACCATGCCATTGCGGAAGCGTAACCATAACCGCCTGCGGAAGCCGAGGTGGAGAACATTCGGGTGGAAATCAAATTGATAATACTGTTCGTATCCGTGTTTGACATAAAAATAATCGTGTATACCGCGTTCAGCAAAATCATCGGCTTGATGGTTGGGATTGTAATTTTCCAGAAACACTCCCAGCCGGAACCGCCGTCAATCTTTGCAGCTTCATAAAGCGAGGAATCAATCTTTTGCAGCGCGGCAAGGAAAATTAAAATCTGCACGCCCGAATACCACAGAAGCATAATAATATTGGAGAACACGCTGGAAACCGCCGTTGCAATTACTTTTGGCAGGTGTTCCTGCAAAATGCTGGTGATTGTCGTCACATCCATCATCGGGATGCTTGCTGCGCCCTGATCCATCAGCTGTGTCATAACCGGACCGCTGGCGATAATTACCGGAAGGAAGAAAATCAGTCGAAAAAAACCTTTCAGCCGAATCTTGCCATTCAGCAAAATCGAGATAATCAGCGCGAACGCCACAATAACCGGCACTGCAAGAATGGTCTGAACCAGATATCCCTGCAGCTGCACAAGAAAATCCGGATCCTCAAGGAAAATATTCCGGTAGTTGTCAAGCCCCTTAAATTCCATAACCCTTCCAAGCAACGGGTTCATAATAATGCGGTTTAAGGAATATTTAAACGACTCGAAAAGCGGGTAGATCACCAATCCTAAAAGCCCCAGCAGCCACGGCAGAATGAACACATAGCCCATCATGTTTTCCCTGCGTTTTAACCGCCCAAGCTTCGCTTTTTTCTGCTTTTTCATTCTGCATCACCTACCTTGTAGCTCATTACCACACTGCCGTTTTTGGAAGCGGTAAAAGCGTTGTTGCTGTAGTCTATGGTTACGGTTACTCCATTGCTGTAAACCACGGTCACAATTTTTCCATCAATCTGATGTTTCTTGATGGTCGCTCCCGCCACATGATCGTTAAACTCTTTCAGCGCCTTGTAGTATTCAATCATTGTGTTTTTGTACACACTGTACTGAGAAGAGTACAAGTCATTGGAATTTGTATAATACAGTTCTGTTGAATCCTGCATTGTAATGTAAAAGGATGGATAAATTCCAGTTTCCACAAGTTTTAAGAAAAATTCATGCTTGTTGGCCTCAAAATTTACATAGTCCGAATACATTGGGACAATCCCCTTAAACACAATGGACAAAAACGGAATGCTTTCATCGGTAAAGATATAATCCGAATCTTTTACCGGCATATCAATCATGGCATCCATGTATTTCCAGTAGGTCTCAATCGGCTCTTCCAGAGCCAGATTCACTTTGGGATCAATCGCCTCAAACACGGTCGCCTGCATCTGTGCGGTATCGATTCGATCATAGCTTTTTCCGTCGTAGCGGTAGGAAAACATTGTGTTTGTAATTCCAGTTAGCGCAAGATTGTCAACATCCTTTTTTACCATGCTGTCAACCAGCTTTGGAAGCAGTTCGCTTGTGCGCGCCGGCGTCAGGTAATGCATGGACGAATATACTTCCTTGTATGTATTCTCCGTAAAAAGACGTGTATCAATCTTTTTAATTACATTAAAAGTTGTGTTTGTTGTGCTTGGGTTTGCACGCAGCGCATCTGTGTAAAGATAAAACTGAATCCCCGCGTCCTTTGCCTCTTTGATCAGCCTTGTTAAATCTCTTGTGCCGCCGATACTCTTATCCGCATTGTAGGAACTCACTGGAAGATTACAGATACCGCCATCCTGCCATCCCTTGTACAGTGTAAGCAAATCGGTAACTCCCTCCGCCTTCAGCTCGTCATAAATCTTGCGGATATCGTCCGTTGTGGTCATCTCAACTGCTTTTGTTGTAAACATCCAATTCTCGCGGTCAGTTCCAAGAAAATCTGCTCTCAGCCGGAATTCATCCGCCTTCTGCACAAGCGTACCAGTCTTTAACAGATAATCGCGATAACGGTTTGCAAGACCTGCATAATTTGCATCCTCGTTCTTTGTAAAGAAATACCGAACCGAGATATCATACTGAAAACGGTCTGTCACTTTTACAACCGAACCGCCGGAATTGGAAGTCGGCTCATTGTAGAGCGTATGTTTTAAAAACCTTGCCGAAATCCAGTTATAATCCGTAAACACTCCGTTTGGGTACGCCATAATTGTCGCACCCTCCGCGCCGCTTGTAATTACGGCAAGATATGCCATCTCGCTTTCGGAATGTACCATTCCATATACCGGAGCTAAAATATATTCGGATTCGTTGATTGTCTCATATTTTCCCCAGAACAAAGATAACACATAAGATTCCGAAATACCAACGTCATTTCCAAATACCCTCTGACTGTAAGGCGATGCAAATCTGCCTTCCTTATCATTTAAGTTAATCAATGCTCCATTTCCGTCCGGCACAATCATATAGCCGTCCATCTCACCAAGTCTTGTGCGTCCAAGCATCGGGAACACATAGATATTTCCGATCTTATTTACATCCGATTCCTCGTAGATGGAACTCTCTGGAATTGTCGCCTCAATGGAACCATCGTCGTACAAAAGTACTGTCAGGGAAAACCCAAGTTCATACTGCGGATAATCAATTTTAGCTGTAAATCCGCCGTCCGTCGGCGTCACTTCGATCTGTGCTTTTGAATCCAGAAGATCAACCTTTTTCTGCTGCGTTGTATTGCCAACCTGAACATCCAGGTTGATACCGCACTTCATAAAACCAGACCAAGAAGCGTTGCTCTTCCCATCGTCCTCCGTCACTGTGGACTCCATCGTTGCACCGGTCGCCTTATCGCGCACAATAATGGACATTACTTCCTTTTTTAAATAAAGCTCATACCCGGAATTCTCTGCCACCAAGAAATGCCCGTTCAGCTCTTTTGCCGTATCCACTTTCCCGGCGCTTACCGCCGTGTCCATGTTTCTGGAAGCTGTCCTCAAATCAACCGTCGGCTCAAGAGCCTTTCCCTTGCCGCCGATGCTTACCGCCACAATCACGACAATAAGAAGGATAACCAAAACCGGAACCAGGATCAACAATAATTTTTTATGTTCCTTCAGCTTATTCAAAACCGGTTCACCACCTCTCTAGCAACTGTTGACACGAAATCTATTACCTGCGAACACAGCATATATACAATAAAGATAATCAACGCCGCAATCAGCAATGTGAACGCCGTCAGGAAAATCACCGCAACGGTTTCTTTTACAGAGTAATTATTGACTTCCTTGATCGCCAAAAACAGAAGAATTACCACCCATGCATAAATGCACATTGTACCGAACTGTACGATAAAATATTCATTGTAAGTAATTAAGTTGCTCACGATAATCACAAACGGCATCAGCACAATGTAAGGCATCAGGCAGTAGGAATACGCGCTGACCAGATTTTTAAAACTTCCTTCGCCGTCCTTGATTGTCACAACAAGATAATTGCATACGGTCAGTGCGAAGAATACCAACAGCACAACCCCGATATCCTGTACTAAATTATAGCTTCCCTCGCGGACAGTCTTAAACAAAAATCCGCAGAAATATTTGTAGATAATCGACAGGATAATAAACAAGACAAGCAGGATTCCCGAACAAATCCAGGAGGATTTATTCTCTCTGCGCACACCGTAACAACCGTCCATCGGATGTTTCATAAAATAAGTACTGTACTTTAACTGTTTGACTAATGTTTTTTCGGACACTTTCTCCCACACTTGTTTTACTGGGTTGAAGATTCCTTTTTTCTTCTGGAGAACTTTCAGCACTTTAATCAGAACAACAATCGCAACAATAATCAAAAACGCAGTAACAAGATTGTTTTTCAACCACAGATTTCGAATTTCCCAGAATGCATCCGAATAGCCGTCAAAGTCTTTGGAGAGTTTTGCGTATTTTAACGAATTATCATAATCCTCAATCTGCAAGTACGCGCGCCCCATCGCCTTGTTTGCATAGTCAAACAATGTGTTCATAGATAAAACCTGCGTTAGAGGCTCCATACTTTCTTCATAGCGGCCTTTGGAATAAAGCTCCAGCGAATCGTGCAAAAGATTTGTAAATTCTGTAGGCTCGTAGACATTTAACTGCTTTTTATCGGAGTCAAGAAGGAAAATGCGGTTATTGGAATCTACAGCGATCGCCTCAACCTTGCTGCAAAGACCAACCCTAAGACGCCCGTCGTCGCGCCCGCCAAACACAAACAAAAGCTCGCCTTCCGAATTGTACTCGTAAACATAACCATTGCTTGACGCAACATAAATATTTTTATAATTTCCGGTTGCCACCGCCGCGCACTGCTCGTCGTAAGCATCTGGAATAATCAGATTGTTTCCGGCGATATTTAATTTCTTTAAGCTTAAATCATAATCGCCCTGTGTTACTGTGTAGATTAAGCCCTTCTCATCAATCGAAAGGTTTGTGGGCGTAGATGGAATATTGCTTAACAGCTTTGCTCTCTGTGCATCTGAGAGAACAATTCTCCGCACAAGATCCATAAAACTGATATTGGTAAAGTTTGTACCGAAATATCCAAGGAACGTACCGCCGTCCACCGGGCTTAACTGCACAATACCATTTGTGTTGCCTTCACAGATAATATAGAGCGTACCGGATTCGTTTGCAACCAGCTTCATCGGTTTGAAGTCCAGCTCACTGCCATAGATCGGTGAAGTTGGCTTGCCGTAAGTTTCAAGAATCTCTCCTTCATAGTTAAAAACAACAACCTGCTTGGCGCCTTTATCCGCGACATAAATTAAGTTTGCATCGCTGACAAAAACCCCGGTTGGCTGGGTTAAAAGCCCCTCGCCGATATACTTGATAAAGTTTCCTTCCAGGTCAGCCACAATAATTCTTGCCAGCCCTGAATCTGCGACATATAAGAGCCCATCCTTTGATATACACATATCTGCCGGGCTTACAAAAGCGTCCTTGCCGATTTTTTCAATCGTTTTATACGGCGTGTAGGCTGTCTGTGTCTCGGTGACATAACCGTAGCCGTCTATGGTATATGTCTTGTACGGCGTTGCCGCCTGTGCGGTAACCGGAGAAAGGAAAGCACAGACAAGCAGAACGGCAAGCAGATATTTGCTCCATTTTTTCATTGTGCCATCCCTCCTTATTTGATACCAGAATTTGCCATTGTGTTCATAAAGCTCTTTCTGAGAATAATAAACATCAACAGGTTCGGCAGGAATTGAATCAGTACCGCAGCCGCCTGCAATCCCTGACCAGCAACATTGTTGTTTGCGTTTGCCAGAGTGTTCAAATAGAACGGTAATGTTTTCATCGTTTCATCATTAATATAGAGATTTGATGTCTCGATGTTTGTCCAGACTGCCTGGAACGATAAGATTGCTGTCGTTGCAATCGCAGGCTTGACAAGCGGCAGAATAATCTTAAAATAAATTGTAAGATCCTTTGCCCCGTCAATATACGCTGCTTCAATTAAAGCGTCCGGCACCTGATCGATAAACTGTTTGACAAGAAACAATCCGACCGGCATTGCCAAAAGCGGCAAAATATGAGCCAAATAATTATCTTTCATACCGAGCGTATCAACAACAAGATATCTTGGAATCTGCACGGCAACTGCCACAAACATCAGCGCTGCGTTGTTGATTTCCATCAGTGCGTACTTGCCTTTAAACTTTAACTTCGAGAGCGCGAACGCCGCCATTGTCGAAAAGATAATGGAACAGAACACAACCGAGAAGGTCACAATAAAGCTGTTGAACACATAGCGGCTCATCGGAATACCCGACGACTGGGAAGCCTTAAACAAGTTTCTAAAATTATTCCAAGTCGGCTTCGACACAAAAATCTTCGGTGGAAAAGCAAACAGCTCATCCATCGGTTTAAACGCATGGCAGAATATGTAAATAATCGGTATCGCCATGACGATCGCTATCGGCAACAGCACAAGCAAAATTTTAATCTGCCCGCGCTCAAATCTTTTTGGATTGATATTGCTACCACGATAACCAGCCATTTTTTATCCCCCTCCCTAGTCGTCCTTCAGCAATTTGCCAAATACCTTCGAGAACACCATAACAATAAGCAAAAGTACAACGGATACCGCAGCCGCATAGCCCATCTCATAACGGATAAAACCATAATCCTCAATATGGTTGACAATCAGCTGCCCTGCATAGCCCGGCGTCGGGTTCGCACCGGAGAGCTGCACGCCGATCGCACCGTTCTGGAACGCATTTACAATCGCCATAACCGCGCCGAACAGCATCTGCGGCTTCATCGTTGGGATCGTAATGTAAATCATCTCCTGAAAACGATTCTTTACGCCGTCGATCGCCGCCGCCTCGTAAAGCTCCTCGTCCGCATTTAAAATTCCGGCAAGCATCGCGAGAAATCCAACACCCATACTTGACCACAATGCTACGATAATCATAATCGGAAGCAGGTAAGTCGCACTGGTCAGCCAGATAATCGGCTCGTCAATCACGCCAAGGTTCATAAGCCAGTTGTTAATTAACCCCATCTGGTCGCCGGAAAAGAGAATTTTCCACACAACAGCCATCGCGACCGCACCGGTCATACTAGGGGAATAAAAGATAATTGCAAGGATCGTGCGCGGCACGCTTGTCAGCTGGGATAGCGCCCACGCGACAAGAAACGCCAGCACATAACCGCCCGGTCCTACAATCAGCGCGTACTTCACAGTATTTGGAAGTACGTACTGCATAAAAATCTCATCCTGCGTAATCAGATTGACATAATTCAAAAAACCTTTCAGCGTCGGCGCCTGAATCGTGTCGAAACTGGTGAAGGACAAACCTATCGCAATCACGATAGGGATAATGATAAATATGGAAAACAAAAGTAAATACGGAGCTAGGAACCCGTAAGCCGACCAATTCCTGCTTTCACGCTTCGCAATGCTGTTGCTCCCACGTTTTTTTGTTGCTGCTGCAGCCATGTTCTCCCTCCTCCTTACTTTTGGATACCAATGATTTCCCGCACACGCTCAATGGTTGGAACGATATATTCCTTCACTGTTTTGCCGTTATCAATATAACCGAATTCCTCAAGCTTTCGCTCCGTCTCGCGGTTGATGCGCTTCACTGCATTGTCAAGCGTGCTGCGGATTTCTTCGCCGTCAATCGCCGCCGCCACAAATGCATTGGAAAGTTCGCGCTCAAGCATGTAAGTTCCCGGAATACGCGGCGCTTCCTGAATCCATTCGTTCTGTGCAAGAATCACTGCCTTATCCTGACTTCTCCAAGGAAGATTTGCAAACGCCTCGCGGTTTGCCGTGTTCCACAAATATTCGCTGCCGTAGGAAATCTGAAGCGTCTCGCCGTACTTTTCCTGCACGTCCGCCGACGACCACCACTTTATAAACTCCCAAGCTTTCGCCTCGCGCTCCGGCGTGGATTCAAACATAACGGTGCTTTCCGCACCTGCGGAAGAATACCTTGCCACAGTGCCGTCAGCCTGCGTTACTCCCGGCACCATGGCGATCTCCCATGAACTTGCAATCTCGGGAGCCGCATTTAAAATCAGGTTGTATGTACCAAAGTCTGCAATGCCGATCGGCAGATCGCCGTTGCGGAAATGCTGGTAGAAATTTGGAATATCGACCGGCAAATTATAGATGGTAAACAGCTCGACCAGCTCTGTAAAACCGCTTACTGCCGCCTCGCTGTTGATCGCGGTATCTCCCGCGTAAGTATCGTACAAACTTGCGCCGTACTGGAACAAAAGAGGCGTTGTGCCGTGAAAGTTTCTCATCGCTGCCATACCTGCCGTCTGATGGTAGAAGTTAAGTCCTCTCATCTGTAAGTCGGTCAGCATCGCCTTGACATCCTCCATCGTGTCAGGCACGGAAAGCCCAAGTTTTGCAAGAACATCACTGCGGTAGAACAATACCCAGAAATTCATTGTCTCCGGCACAGAATAAATGCCATCTCCGATTGTGGACGGCACAAAGAGCGCCTCATTATACCGTTTTGCCACCTCAGCAAAGTCACTGAATTCTGTTAAATCTTTTAACGCCCCTCGAATCGCCAATTCATAAGGCTGCGCATAATTGATTCCCGTCGCAATATCCGGCGCATCACCCGACGCATTTGCGAGTACAAGCTTATTCTGATCCGGCATCAAAGACAGATCCACTTCAATGCCCGTCGCCGGTGTAAATTCTTCATCAATCAGCTTCTGCATAATTTCAAGATGCTGTCTTGAACGGTTTACCCAAACCTGGACATGATTTTTGTCGGCGTTTGTTGTGGAATACGCCTGCGAAGTAAACGAGTAGAAAAATCTTGATATGGAATGCCATATTCCCTTCCAGAACCCTACATGCTTTGGAAGCTGTTTTGCAGCGCCTTCCTGATACAAGTAAATACTGTCGAGAGCAAGTTTGTTGCCGTTAAGCGAATCTGTCAAGTTTGCAAGATACTGATTGACAGAATTTCGGCTTGTCGCAAGCTCCGCAATACGGTACAGCAGTTCATCGACATCCTTCGCCAGACTGCGTAGCTGATTTGCCGCGATATCCAGCGAGGAAAACGCTGCAATCTTTTTAACGCCTGGGTTAAATGTTTTTGCGTAGGTCATAATCCCGTCAAGTTCATCCGCCCATCTGGTCAATGTTTCGCCAATGCCAGGAATATACTTTTCCAAATCGAAATCGCGGAATTTATCCTTGTTTGTTCCTACAACCTTTGTAATCTCAAGGGAAAGATTGTTTACATCGTTCATAATGCGGTCAATCTTTTCAAGCGCCTCCCGAATTGGATCAACACTGATCGCCAGAGAAATTGTATGTTCGCCTGCATCCAGGTAAACGCTTAATTTCTCACCCGCATCATCCACAAGTGTATGCATCTTATACTCCCTGGAAAATGCAAATTTATAATCTTTAAATTTCTCATTGACAATCGTTCCATCCACAGACACATTGACAAAAACAGGAAAATCTGTTTTATCTGCCTGACTGTAGTGCATCGCAATATAATAATACCCGCTCTCCTGCGCTGTAAATTTATACGTCAGCGACTGCCCTGCATTTTTAAAAGAACCTCCGTCGATGGTATTCAGTTCCTTTGTTTCTATATTATAAGGGGAAAGATTCGCGTCATACTCGCAGGTCGCACGAATCGCGGAATCATTTCGGTAATCCGGCGTTTCTGCCTGAATCTCGATAAACCCCGATCCCTCTGCCTTTTGCGACCCTGTATACGCTGGAATCACCGGCTCTGGACATAAATAAACGCTCCCAAGCATCAATGCACCCTCAGAAACATTGAACGTCAATGTATTGTCCCCCGCTTCAAGCTGTACGCCAAGCGGTGTTGAATACCGGTAACTGGAAGGAAGAATATATTTATTTTGCCATTCATAAGCTTTGTTTGGGATCGCTACAATCTGATTGCCGTAGCGGTCGTAAGACGGCTCTTCGGCGTCAACCCACAAATTCTCAAACTCAAGACTGCGCAGCTCAAAGTAAGGATACTCCCCATTGATCTTTAAGGCTGCCTCTGCTGACAAAATAGAATCCGCACTGGAAATATAATCAAAACTAAGCCAATACACCCCAGCCTTCTCAACTGGAATCGTAAGCGTCACTTCATCACCAAGCTCTGCCAGCACAACTTTGTCGCTTGCGCTATAGCCGTAGGACTCTGACGTCAGCTTGCCGGTTCCTTCCATTTTTAGACTGGAAACTGGGTAAGAAATACGATCGCCGCGCCATACATTGTATGAAAATTCCTTACTGACAATCGCATAGTTATGTGTGATGCGCTCATCGGAATACTCTACCGCGGATGAACTTCCACCACTGCCACCTGCAGTCTGTTCCGATGCCGCATACACGTAGTCGGAAGGATGGCTGCAAGTGAGAAGCAATACCAACGATAGTACGAATGCCATTGCCCTTAACGATTTCTCTCGAATCATCTTGACGTTCCCCCTTGCTTTTTAGTTTCCACCATTTCTTGGTGCTAAATCTAAAATATTTTTCGAATTTCTAAACTACAGTATTATTATATATAACTATCGGCAAATAGTCAATAACTAATTTTTTATTTTTTGTGCATATTTAACAACCATTTTTCCGCACTTTTAGTTTTTCTTGAAACCCTCAAAAAAATTGTTGAAATATCATCTTGATTTCTTATTATAATTTGTATATAATAGTTTTACATTAGATACCCTTATAAAAAACTGTTTTATAAAGCAGTTTCACCAAGGTTACAGGCGATCTGCGAAGAATTGTTTCACAAACATTCCAAATTACACAAATTATAAATATTTTTTAATTAATAAATTGTTATATTTAATATATTATTGTTTTAAAAGAGTAACTTTCAACTGTTAAATAATATATATTTTTATAAAACTTACACGCTCTACATAGCGTTTGGGAAAGGAATCCAACATGCTGCATATAACATCACTGGATGATGGGCTGGAGCTTTTCAAAGCACTTGGCTCCGAAATTCGGATCTCCATTATCAAACAGCTGCTTTCCAACAGAGGCATGAATATGAACGAACTTGCCGCCAGTTTAAACATTACAAACGGCGCTCTTACAAGTCATATCAAACGTTTGGAGGACTGTGGCCTGATTAAAGTTTCCAACGAATCAACGGGACACGGAAATGAAAAGCGCTGTTATGTTCATCTTGACAAAGTTCTGGTTGAGATTGAGCCGGGCATTGCATATAAGAATCTCTACGAAACAGACATTAAGATCGGACAGTACTGCGATTATCAGGTATGTCCAACCTGCGGGCTTTCCACAAGCGAAGCCTTGATTGGCGAGGTGGACAGCACGCGGTATTTTTCTCATCCAAACCGTATGAACGCGAGTATATTGTGGTTTTCCAAAGGTTTTGTAGAGTATATTATTCCGAATTTTATCCCGACTTCACAAAAGATTGATCAGATTACAATTTCTACAGAACTTGGTTCCGAGGCGCCTGGCAGCAACAGCGTCTGGCCATCCGACATTCATTTTTATTTAAATAACACATGCCTTGGCTACTGGACCAGCCCCGGCGACTTCAGCGAAGAGCGCGGTTTGTTCACTCCGAACTGGTGGCCTCACAACTGGAATCAGTATGGAATGCTGAAATTAATTGTAATCAACGAACAAGGTACTTACATTGATGGTTTAAAGATTTCTGATGTATCATTAAAACAAATGCACTTGGATTACCGCAGTCCATTAAAGTTTAAATTTGCTGTTCCTGAAGATTGTGCGCATGTCGGCGGGCTTACAATCTTTGGAAACGGTTTTGGCAACTACAACCAGGATATCAAAGTCAGCATCAACTACAGCCCGATGCATTCGGAGGAAGAATAAGATAATATTAAAAAGATACAGCCCTTCTCCATTTGAAAAAGGGCTGTATCTTTATCTTACAAAAACTATATAAATCATTCTCAAATTTCTGCATGATACATTTTAAAAATATCAAAATTTACATTTTTCAAACTCAAAACACGGCATACCATCTTGTCCCCACTTTACTTCAAGCAGCATCGCATGACGGTTTGGGTCATACAGAGGATCGCCCGTAATCTCCTTGTACTGACGCGCGTGAAATACCATAATATCTTTTAGACCATCTTCCGATTTTACAAAGCAATTATGTCCAGGACCGTAAATTCCTTTTTCTGGATCTGTTTTTAACACCGGCACCCTAGATTTCCTCCAAGAACACGGGTCAAGCAAATCATCTTCCTGCGAAGCTGACATCAGCCCGACGCAGTAGCATGCGCCTGTTGCGCTTGCAGAATATGTCAGGAAAATTTTATTATCATGTTTCACGACAGCCGGACCTTCCGCCACCCAAAAATCGACTCTCTCCCAGTCATAATCCGGCGTTACTAACAACACCTGCACTGTTTTTAGCTTTGTCGGGCTTTCCATCTGAGCAATATAAAGATTTGAAATCTGTCTGCCAACGCCAACTTTCTCCGCCCATACATAGTAATAGTTTCCTCTGTTCTCAAATACTGTTGCATCAAGGGAAAAGGAGCGGAAAGAAAACTCATCATCATCCGCGCACTGCATTTTGCCGCACTCCTCCCATTCATCCAACATTGGATCCTGACCTTTACAATGCAGTACATAAGGGCGGATTGCCCAAATATCTTCCTCCTCGCCTGCGGCAAAATAAATATACCAGCCGCCATTCAAATAGTGAAGTTCCGGCGCCCACACATGTTTGCTCATCAAACCAGAGTTATGTTTTGTCCAAACAACTTTTTCTTGTGCGTCTGCAAGCCCGGCGACAGTGCTGGATTTCCGCAAAATAATTCTATCATACTCTGGCACCGAAGCAGTAAAATAATAAGAACCATCTGCTGCTTTCATTACAAAGGGATCCGCACGCTGTCCAATCCATGGTTTATTGTACTCTGTTTCTTTTAACATCGTCAATTCTCCTTCCTGCTAAACCCAAAATCAATACTGATTTTCTGCCATTTTCACTCTGACCAAAACATCAAGGTCATGCGGATTCTACAGCACTGTACATCAACAACACAGCGCTATAGATTACCTTTATAGAAAATGCCACTGAATTTTAGATACATCTATAATATATTAGATTTTTCTAAAGAAATCAAGAGTTCGCAAGAATTATTGAAAAATTGTGGTATATAATACTTTTATTCATTTCGCTTTTTTCACTGAACCGACAATACGCACGGTCATAATAACGATTGATGCAATTAATGCATAAATTGCGATATCCCTCAACGTCCAATTCATACTTTTAATAAACCTGTACAGCAAAAAATGAGCAATCAAAAGCATCACAAAACAATATGCATAATACAGTACAAAAACAAATAGATTCCATGCAACCTCTTTTACAATATCAACTGCTTTGTGTTCGTTCATCAAAATCTCCTATTCAAGTTTTTATTTGCGTCGCCTTATATTCCCATAAACTTTACAACGCATTCTGGTAATTTTTTTGACCTTTTATAATTTCAGTCTACTGCAACTCATTTTTTCTGTCAAGCGCAACAAAATACAATTTCTAAAACAAAAAATCCTACAAAGTAGGATTCGCTATCATATAATATTTTTTCTATAAAAACTTTTGATTATACTAGGATATTTTTATACACACCCTAATCTATAAAAATAGAAATCTTTTATCCAGAAATATTTGTGCTGTTTCCATGCAGCTACGCGCGCTTATGCAGCTGCATGGATAACAAGCAACAGGACACAAAAATCGCTTAATTATTATAACATAGCGTAATTCCTTCTCACCACGGCAAACATTGCCCCAAATTTGGGCAGTTTTTGCCCTTCCATTTTTCTGGATAGTATGATATACTGTACTCTGATTGCGCGGCAATTCGCAATCAAACCGGCGGTGAAACAAACCAACACAAACCTTCAAAACATAAACATGATAACAACAAGAAAACGCATCATGAAAGGAGTATCTCCCATGAAGTTCTTTTCAAAAAAAACCAAGCGCACCATTTCTACTTTGTTGTTGTCCGTCACTTTGCTTTTCGGTTTCCTAGACACTCTTTCTAACCTGCTGGAATCCGATGCAATCTGCCAGCCACTCAATGAAGATGATCTGCCGCCAATTTCTAAGCCAACCACCCCGGTAGGCTAATCCAGATATTCTGCGCTGATAAAATAATGTCTTTGAAAATATGTTTCGATAAAATGACATAACACTTTTTCATGTGTTGATTTTGTAACCGCCCACGCCATTTTTGCCCACTGGAACGCATCCGCATCGCTCTCCAGTGGGTTTTTTTTCTCCCATAACCCGCGCTTTTTTTCTTCTATCTGAAATCTTAAAAACAACAGGTAGCTCCACCACATCCCGCGATCTTCAAAATATGTCTGTGTCAGCCGAAGGTTCAAATATTTTTCCGCGCGCTGAAAATTTTTCTGTTTTAAATATCCCCGAATCAAGCAATAGGAAATCTGCCCATAAATTCCTGTTTCTATCACCTGTTCGGCCATACCCTTATATCTTTTATAATGCTCTTTTAACAGCGGCATCAATTCTTCCACTTCATCTTCTTCACAGTCCCACGCGATCTCTCCGATTGCCATTCTTTCATACACGGTCAGCCAGCCTGAAAAAACTTTACTCTCTCTTTTTATCAGCAGCGTCCAGTCAAGCATCGCCCACAATCTGCGGTTTCGCTCCTTCTGCGAAATCTCTTTTTTCCGAAACTTTAAGACAGCTTCCCAATATTCCCGAAACTGCCTGTTTGTAAGATATTTAAGGCTTGCTTTCTGCAATAACTCCTGATAAATTAACCACGCTTCATCCAATGACTTCTTTTCATTCTGATCACATAAATTTGTCATTTTTTCATATTGCTTATAATCATCATAAGTGTTGGTTACAATACCGCCGTCATATTTTAGTTCTGACAGTCCCAGTTTCTTTAAAAGCCCCTGTTTTACTCGTTTTTGAACTCTTGCCTGCCCTTTTTCGATCCGCTCTAATGTCCTGGCGTCGCACACGCCGTCCGCCAGTTCTTCCCGCTTGATCCCCCATACATTTCTGCGTTCCCGAATCATATCATTGACACAGCATAAATACGACTCCAAATACATCGGGTAATAATTCTCCCGCCATTTCCCCTTATACTGCCCTACCACCTCGCCAAGACAACAGATATAAGTTTGTTCTTTTTCCGATATAAAATAACCCGCCTTTTTCTTGATATCTATTTCAAGTTCTCCTAACATCACAAATATTGTATTGGAAATTAAGGAGTACTCTAATAACTTCTGTGCTTTATGAACCAAGGCAAGCGCCTCGTCAAACTGCGATTCCTCAAAATAAAAGTTCGCCAATCGATACGCTGCAAACGGATAAAGCTTCTGCCTGTCTGCAATATCCCGCTGCTCATGTTCAAACCGCTTAATCAAACTTTTATACCAGAGAACCGCACTCTGCTTATCCCCCTCTTCCTCCAAAACAGCAGCGTACCGCTCGATTAAAAATAATTCCATCAAATGAAGCCTATTATATTCTACTATTTTATCGGAAAACTCATGGCTGTCGATGGTTTCAAAAAGCCCGGACAAAATTACCTGCTTCTGCTGGGAAAAAGATGCCCCCTGTCTGCGCAGCAGCTCCGCTTTCATAAGATAGAGAAATTGGCGGTGCAGCGGAGCGTCCATACTAGGCTCGGTCTCATACTTTCTTATCGCACATTCCGCCTGTAAAAGCTTGCCACGCCGCAGATAAACCTGTATCCATGTCCGCATAACCGCCAGGCGGTACTCGCCGGAATCCAGAACGACAAAATATTTATCCGAAGCCTTGCCCAAGCGCTGCAGCAATGCATCGACTTCCAGCTTATCCAGCTCGATCTCCCCCGATTCATACTTTTTCAGTTTGTCCCTCCGAAATAATCCCGCCGCCAACTCATTCTGGTTAATGCCGATGGTTGCGCGGATATCTCCGACCAGGATTCCAAAGATATCCGGTTTACTCACTTTTAAGCCCCCCTTTCCATCATCAATCCATTAGATAATTGCGAAACTCTGAAGACCACATAAACACAAGATTCTTTTTTCACAAAATAAAACAACTTAAAGCCCTGATTGCATAATCTTTTATGTGTTGCATACCATTTTGCAGGCACATATTCTTATCTGCTTTATTTTTATGCCATAAACTCCTGTACTCCATACCAAACTTTTTAAATTCAAGCTATATCTGATTTTTGTCTTGTTAGAATCCAGATTTCCAACAAGTTTCGCAATTACCTAATCAATCCATAGCAAACTTTTACTGTTTTACAACCAGTATATACTATCATAACATCTTTGTCCATAGCCTATAACGCAAAAAACGACAAAAGCGACAAGATGCTGCTTCTTTTCAAACTGCATCCTGCCGCCTGTATTTCCCTGCTGTAACTTTTTAATTTTATTTTCGCAGAAATCCAAGTTTTAAACAGATCGAAGAAATACTGCTATACAATATAACTGCCATTAACTGAATCAGTGCAACCACCAGCACCCCTGAAAAAAAGACTTGGCGCGAAAAATACATCGCCTTTGCCGCCGTAAGAAATATTGTTATCCCCGCGATATCTGCAGCTAAAATAATTCCACAAAAATATAGTACTGCGCGCAGTTTTACCCATTCTTCTCCAAAAAGCCACATAATCTGGCACCATACTGCTTTATAGCGAAACCAATAAAACAAAAGAAAAAGATAAATCACAAATAAGAACAAAAAATATCCAAAAAATGCTAATAATAATCCATCGTTATACCCTAAAAAATCCTGAAATGTAACTCTTGAAAATGTGATTTCTTCTGCTTGATATCCTAAATCCTTCAAATATTCTAAAAGCCGTTGAAACGAATCCCGGATATTATTTCTGCTCTCGGATGCAACTGCAAAAATTTCCCCAGATACAGGAAGATCAGATAACATACTGTCCGTATAAAACACTGCGCTGTTAAACCCAATAAAAACTGTTTCATCCAAAACTGCATGTACCGGATAATTCCCATGTTCCAGTACTGCAACAGATTCATATCTTTTTGCTGCGCTATATCCCAAAACACACATAGGAACCCCAGAATTAAAATTCCATTCAGTAAATTGTTTCCCTTTAAAAATGTCTTTACTTCCCTGCGTGTAAAGTACATGGTATTCGACTCCACTGCCAGGAGCATGTTGCAGGAGCGTAGCATTTTTGACAATTTCACCTTTCGCCAATTCAGAAAGATCAAGCATTTGTACATCCTTAATAACAAAATAAACGGTATTTTGATTCACGGCTTCCGTGCCAAAAGAATTCATTTGATACAACCGATCTACATACCCGAAAAAATATAATGCCAAAACCATGCCAAACATTACTAATATAAAAATTCCTGTCAACATCCAGTTTCTTTTTGCCCAATCAAACCATTTTCTCATCTTCTACCAATTTCCCATTCATAATCCTAACTGTTCTGTCGCAACATTTTGCAACGGACTCATCATGCGTTACAAGAATAATTGTCACCCCATCTTCTGAAATTTTCTGCAAAAGCTTTAAAATCTCTGACGTGTTCTCCTCGTCCAGCGCCCCCGTCGGCTCATCCGCAAGAAGAATTTTGGGCTTAACCACCAACGCCCGCGCAATCGCCACTCTCTGTTGTTCCCCGCCTGACATTTTCTGCGGGCAGCTCTGTGCAAGCTCATCATAAATCCCCATAGCTTTTAAATATCCCGCAGCCAGTTCTCGGCGCTTTCCTGCCTTTATTCCTCTTGCCCGCAGCGGAAGTTCCACATTTTGAATCGCTGTTCTTTCCTGAAGTAATGCAAAATCCTGCAAAATAAAACTAATATTCTCTTTGCGAAACTGGTTCATTGCTCTTGTATTATTCACTAAAAGCCGCTGTCCCTGATAGCGGTATTCCCCTGTGTCCGGTCTTGTTAAACCCCCAAGTATATTCAGCAGCGTAGACTTGCCGCAGCCGCTTTTTCCCATAACGGCAAGCATTTCTCCCTGGGCTACAGAAAGATTAATTCCTTTTAAAACCGATGATCCGAATTTATACGACTTTGTAATTTCTTCTAATTCCAGTAACATCCTGCTATCATCCCTCTCCTCAATCAATTTTATCGCGCAGATGGCTGCTTAAATCCACACGCCAAAAACTCCAAATTGAAACCAGCACCGAAATAATTCCTCCTGCTAAAAGACTGAAAAATACCCATGAAAATCCCGATCGGAATGCCGGAAAAAGTACGTGGCACACCGCTTCTCCCAAAACGATTCCAAACAGTCCTGAAATTCCCAAAATTACGATTGCTTCAGCACATATCATCCACGCGATATCGCGCTGGGAAAAACCGTTAATCAACAGCACTGCATAATATCTTTTGCTTATTCGGATTTTTACAAGCAGATAAACAAGCAAAACAACAATAGAAAACACACTCGTGGCGACCGCAAAAGAACAAATTACCGCAACTGCCCGATCAAGTCCTGCACCTAAATCAACCGTCGGCTGATTGTTCGCACCGCAGACAAGGTATGCGCCATGAATTCCAAGTTTATCACATTCCTGTGTAACAATATCCTGAATATCCTCCCTTGAAACATCCGAATATATCAAACCATTGTTTTTTTCATAATATAAACTCCGAAAAAAACGAATTTCCTCAGGAAGTTCTGGCTGGTTTTGAACGCAGAGCATTGGAAACACAAGATAGCGATCCAAGCTCTGCGGTTGCGTCAGTAGCATAACACTGCTTCCTTTTTCAAGAAATCCAACGACCTGCGCCTGACCGCGCATAACAAAGTTATTAACTTCTATGATATCTCCAACCTGATAATCCCCAGAAAATCCATCACCCATCAAAACCGGCGGCAGCTGTTTTTGTTCCTGCCCCAAAAAACAGACAAACTCTTCCGGTATAAACAATCTTCCTTCTGATACTGCAAGGTTAAAATGTGAAAATACTTCCTCACCCAGCCAAATTGCCTTAATATTAGAAAATACTTCCTCATCCCGATGCTGTTCCCGAACGGTATTTCCATTTTCATAACCATGCAGATTCTCGTCACTTCCGCGATAATGAAACACTTCACTGAACTGCTCCCGAATCTCCAAATATTCAAAAGCTTTTGCAGAATGCAGTGTATTATTAAATTCTCTCAATAAATTCCAATACTCCGGTTTTGCTTTTAACTCTTTCTCCACCTCATCAAAAAACCGGTCAGCGAGGATGCTGTATTCTCCTTCTTCATAAGCTTTATCGTACTTTTGATTATTTACTGCTGTGTGCTTTGCCAGCCTTCCGGCACAAAGCATCAAAGCAGTGCCAACAACTCCGATCAAAACTGTAAAAAAAAGAATCCATGGCTTTTTTCGAATATAAAACCAAAATTCATAAAAATAATATCTTTTCAAAAAAATACCCTCCAATACCCTTTCTCTATGTAATAATAATGTGCCACACCGCTTTATAACAGCATGGCACACTATAAAAATTTTTAGATATAGACTTAATTTGTCATATCAATCCCACAGTAAGCCTGATGGTGATAATAGAAGCCATCTTGCCATAAAATTGCTGATGATCTATAAGTCAAATTTCCGTAGGTAGCTTTGCATCTTCCTGTTGAAGCAACGACTGTTCCGCCCGAAGTATATTCCATAACCGAATATCCATGTTGAGTATAAATAATCTCACCCTGATGTATCGTTTCTGCCTTCCAACTCTCTGATGAATTTGATTCCATATAATACGTCGTTAAATAATGTGTTACAGCATAATCCCCTTTAATTACACTTGAATTCGCCTTAACCCAATCCGTCGTCGAACGAGTTTGGGCAATCACATTAACAGAAGGACTAATTGCAAAATTTAAAGCTAATGCCGCACCTGCAATTCGGAATAAGTGTGCTTTAAGACGTATCTTTTTTTTTGCAAATTTCATAAATAGTCTCCTTTGTTGTCATAATTCCAAGCTTTCCATAAAATAAATTCTGCGCAGTTATTTATTATGAAAGTATCAATAAGCATTCTGAGTACTCTGCAAAGAGCATACCACCAAACTTTATAGTTCGTCAACGGCAAAAACTGCCCAAAATTTGGGCAGTTTTTGCCGTCGTAATTTTTACCTGTCTAAAATACTTTAATTTTAGCTTTTATTCTAAGAATATTTAATTTTTATTATGATATTTTTTATAAATTTTACATGGAAAACAATAAATTTCTAAACAATCCACGATTTCTAAGGTTTCCTGCCGCTTGTACAAAATAAATTCTATTCTTGGCATTTTTCACAATTTTTACTTTGTTATTTTGTATATCTTCACCTACAGTCTTTCCTTGACACCAATAACAGCTTCTTTTATAATGGGTTTTATTAAGGATTTTCCTTAATATTTCATATCTCACTTAAATAATTGCGAAGCTTGCAAAAAGGGAGGCAGCAACTTATGGCAAAACTATATGTCAATCCAAACAATCCAAAAAGCAAAATCAACAAAGAATTGTACGGAAATTTTTCCGAACATCTTGGTCGGTGTATCTATGAAGGCTTGTATGTTGGTGAAGATTCGCCAATTCCAAACACAAACGGTATGCGCAATGATGTTGTAGCAGCATTAAAAGAGATGGGACTTCCGGTACTGCGCTGGCCGGGCGGCTGCTTTGCGGACGAATACCACTGGATGGACGGCATTGGTCCAAAAGAACAGAGAAAAAAGATTCTTAATACACACTGGGGCGGCGTTGTAGAGGATAACAGTTTCGGCACACATGAATTTATGGAACTGTGCCGGCAGATTGGCTGCAAAACTTACATCAATGGCAATGTCGGCAGCGGAACGGTACAGGAGATGTCCGAGTGGGTAGAATATATGACATTTTCCGGCGTTTCTCCAATGGCAGACCTGCGCAAGAAAAATGGTCATGAAGAACCTTACACCGTAAATTATTTTGGCGTGGGCAATGAAAACTGGGGCTGCGGCGGCAATATGAGGGCGGAATATTATGCAGATGAATATCGCCGTTATCAGACTTATGTGCGCAATTATTACGACCATAAAAGGATCTATAAAATTGCCTGCGGTCCAAATTCGGGCGATTATGAATGGACGGACACCGTAATGAAAATCGCCGGAAAATATATGGATGGACTTTCTCTTCATCATTATACAATTCCTGGCGATACATGGGAACATAAGGGCAGTGCAACACAATTCAACGAAGCAGAGTATTATACTACACTGCGCAAAGCATATTATATGGAAGAACTGATCCACCGCCACGGCGCGATTATGGATCGTTATGATCCAAACAAGAAAGTTGGTTTGATTATCGATGAGTGGGGTACTTGGTTTGATGTTGAACCTGGCACAAACCCTGGATTTTTATATCAGCAGAACACAATGCGCGACGCCATGGTGGCAGCGATCAATCTAAATTTGTTCAACAAACACAGCGACCGCGTAAAAATGGCAAACATCGCTCAGCTCGTCAATGTACTGCAGGCTGTTATTTTGACCGAGGGCGAAAAAATGCTGCTCACCCCAACTTATCATGTATTTAAAATGTTCCGCGATCATCAGGAAGCTACGCTGCTTGACAGCTCGCTTACAACGGAACAAATCGGAACAGAAACAGACAAAGTTCCAAACTTAACAGAATCTGTCTCTGTTGCAGCGGACGGCACAATTTTAATCACGCTTGCCAATCTTTCTCCAACTACCGCCTACCCTGTAGATACGGTGTTTGCTGAGGGCGCACCTGCTTGTGTCACCGGAAAGATCCTGACGGGTACAATGCATGCACACAATACATTTGACGCGCCGGAAACTGTAAAAACTGCTGATTTTACAGAAGCAAAACTTGAAGCTGACACAATTCGGATGACGGTTCCTCCGTGCAGTGTTATATCCTTAAAAGTAACTATGAAATAATTTTTGACAAGACTATTTTAAAGCGGCTGCCGATGATCGCAGCCGCTTCTTTATCATACCGCAGTTTATTATTTTCTTTTTTCCTGCATCAAACAGAATAAAATTTTCAGCAATGTGAAAAATCCCAGCATCCCCAACCAGAAAAATGCACCTTTTGCTTATCTATTCTTTTTTGTTCAGTTTCCGCTCATACTGCTTTAAAATTTTTTTTGTAGTTCGAACGGATTCTCCAATCAATGAAATCTGTGCTACAGAACAATCTAACAGCTCACGGCCAATCTCTTCAATAACCATGCAGCGCGCTTTGTCCTGCCCCTTAATCTGGTCAAGCAATAAAGCATCCGGCGTTGTATTTAACGAGTTCGCCAGATCAATCAATACTTGAAGACTGAACTTTGTCTTTCCGTTTTCTATATTACTCATATGCGGAGTTGATACATCAATCAGCTCCGCCAGTTTTTCCTGTGACATCTTTTGCTCTTTGCGAATCCTTCGGATGCGCTCCCCCACTGCTACGTAATCTATTCCCATGACACTCCTCCCTTATGGTCTAGCACAATTTTATTGAATTAGGATAACCATTAGAATAAGTTCTATCCTAATTTGCCATGAACAATATAATCTACATGCTAATAAAACAAATTTTAAGACAAAAAAAATGCCACAGATTGGAGAAATTTCCCACATCTGCAGCATTTTGTCCTTATATTATTATCTCAAAAATATGTCTTACGCAACAGTTTTTTGTATCTGTAAAACAATTACCGATAAGATCAGAAATTTATTGTGCGTCCTTTGATCCAACTTCAACTAAACTTTTTGCAAGCCCTGCAAGCCCCTGGATTTCGGATGGAATAATAATCTTGGTTGCCTTGCCGTCCGCAGCCTTGCCAAACGCCTCCAAACTCTTAAGCTGAATTACCGCATTATTTGGATGCGCTTCGTTCAGCGCGCGGATACCATCCGCATTTGCCTTCTGTACCGCGATAATCGCCTGCGCCTGACCTTCTGCCTCGCGGATCGTCGCTTCCTTCTTCGCCTCAGCGCGCAGGATTGCAGCTTCTTTCTCAGCCTCCGCCTCAAGGATTGCAGATTCTTTCTTACCTTCTGCCACAAGGATTGTAGACTTCTTCTCGCCCTCCGCCTTAAGAATTGCCTCGCGGCGTTCGCGCTCCGCCTTCATCTGTTTTTCCATCGCATCCTGGATTGCCGCAGGCGGAATAATATTCTTTAACTCCACACGGTTTACTTTAATGCCCCAAGGGTCGGTTGCCTGGTCAAGCGACACTCTCATCTTTGTATTGATAATCTCTCTTGAGGTCAGCGTCTGATCCAGCTCAAGATCACCGATAATATTACGCAGTGTTGTAGCAGTCAAATTCTCAATCGCCATAATCGGATGCTCCACGCCGTAAGCATAAAGTTTTGGATCTGTAATCTGGAAAAATACAACCGTGTCAATGCGCATTGTGACATTGTCCTTTGTGATTACCGGCTGCGGCGCAAAATCGACTACCTGCTCCTTCAACAACACTTTCTTTGCAATCTTATCGATAAACGGCGCCTTAAAATGAACTCCGACGCTCCAAGTTCCCTGGAAACCTCCCAATCGTTCTACAACATAAGCCTGTGCCTGCGGCACAATCTTGATGCAGGATGCCAAAATCAAAAGAATGACAATGACAAACGCAATCGCAACATATCCTCCTGTCGGCATGTTTTCTCCTCCTTCTCTGCCAAAAAGCAGTTAAAAAATTAGCTCTGCTGCGTCTCTGGCTCTCTGCCCGAAACCGCTTCTTCCATCTCCTGGTACTTTGCCACAATAAGTTTTACTCCCTTTACTCCTTTTACTGTGACCCTTTCCCCCGCTGAAATTACCTGACCGTCCTCCTCGGAACGGGCAGTCCACTCCAGACCGTCCAGCGTCGCTGTACCTGTGCCTTTGAAGTTATCAATGGTCTCTGTCACTCTTGCTTCCTTGCCGGCCAGAGCATCGATATTTGTCTTGATCCGCTTGCTGTTAATGTACCGAACCGCAACTGGTCTTGTAAAATAGAGAAACAAAAATGAAATAACCAGAAATACAACAAGCTGTACAAGCAAATTTTCCGTAAACAGCGACACCAAAAACGCCACCAGTGCGCCGCCGGCAAACCACACCGTAAACAGCCCCATTGTAGCGGCTTCAAATCCGATCAAAAGCACAAATACAACCAGCCATGCTATTGATTGCATGATATACTCCCCCTTTCCAAAAGACTATTATTATTGTAACCGATTCTTACTTTGATTTCAAGTCCTGTCAAAATGATTGACAATCTTTTAAAATGCGATCTCCTGCAAGCCTTGCAATCAAGCGCGCCCCATCGGGTCCTGGGTGCAATCCATCCTGCTGATATGCCGCTTTCAGCCATTCTCCTCCTCTCGCCTGAAATTCAGAGAAAAAATCAATCACAAAAACATCTGGGTTGCGCGCTGCTGTCTCATCAATTTTTTCCAAAATAACATCCAGATATTTCTGCTGATGCTTGGGCCAAATACAGGAAAGAACCGGCGTTGGTCTTCCGATATAAATTTTTGCAGAAGCATTTTCACGGCGCACATCTTCCAAAATACGCTCGTAATGTTTTATAAAATTTCCGTGCCAGGCAAACACATTATTTCCTTGGTCAACCGCGCTGCCGTCGTCAAACATTCCATCCTGTGCATCGTTTGTTCCAAGAAGGATAATATAGATATCTCCCTTTGCCGCGATACCATCAGAATATTTTTCTGTATGAGTATAAGGCAGTCCCACAATTCTTCCATTTGGAAGCACTTCATCGGTCACACAATGCGCGCACACTCCTGCATTGATCACCTTATAGTTATCGCCAAGCTGCTTCTGCAGCAAATATGGATAATTTTCATCATAGGAAAGTCCAAAACCTTCGGTAATACTATCTCCAAGACAAACAACTTTAATCTTGCCGCTCATAAATTACCTCTCTTCTGCAATATACTGCTAAGACAACTTTCAATCTCAGACAAATTTTTAATTTAATATATAATTTTCTTTCCAAAACCAAAATCTTATGGTATGCTGGCTCTGTAATTTTACAGCAAAACAACTCCCAACAATCCTATAACATATAGAATAACTCAAAAAATATTTTGACATATTTCGCGTAAAAAAGCAAGCCCTGACCTATATTTTTTCAAAGTTTAAAGTGCCGTTTTTGCTGTCAAAATACCAGACAGCTTATCTGCACAGTTCTCCTGCAATTCTGCAAACAAAATACATTCTCAGAGTGCAAGAGCATTAAAGTTTCAAAAATTATAGATAAACAGGTTTAAAGATAAGATAATATGTTTGATAAAAGGAGGTTTCCAATGAAATTTCTACTTGTCCGCCATGGAGAAACCGATTGGAACATTGCAAAACGCATTCAGGGCAGCACAGATATTCCGCTAAATAAAACTGGAATCTTGCAGGCGGCTGCGCTTGCAGAAAAACTATCCTGTCGAGCCACGCCAATTACTGCTGTTTATACAAGCAAACTTTTGCGCGCAAAACAGACGGGCGAGGCGATTTCCAAAAAATTTTCCATCCATTGTCAGACCGTGCCAGGACTGGAAGAACTTAATTTTGGTTTGTGGGAAGGGATTTGCTGGGAGGAAGTTGAATCGCGGTTTCCAAAAGAATATCTTTTATGGCACCAAAATCGCCGCTACAAGCATCCGCCTGGCGGTGAATCCTACAATGATCTGCTTTTGCGTGTTCTTCCTGTTTTAAAAAACCTGCGCCAAAAACATGCGGAATGCGAAAACAGCGATATTGTTGTAGTTACACATAGCGCTTGTATTATGGCGCTGCTTTCTCTTTTCAACAACACTCCGTTTTACGAGATGATAAAACGCTACAAGCTCCCAAATACCGCTGTTGTGGAACTTGACGCTGATACTAATCTGGATATAGAACATTACAAAAAATAAGCGAGCTTAAAAACTTTTTCTTGCATTTTTAAAAATAATGATATATAATCTATGCAATCTTATCGGGGAGCTGGATCAATCCGGCTGAGAGGGGGCTGTGCGCCCCGACCCGCAGACCTGATTTGGGTAATGCCAACGTAGGGAATCCATATAATGGGGTACTTTATTTTTTCTTCCCATTAGATTCCAGCAATGCTTTGTTTTATAATATCGTACTTTGAAATTGTCAAAAAGGCTTTTCGTATATTGGACAAAACACGAGAAAAGTTTTGCCACCAAGTAAGCCAGTTTATTAAGATGAACAGCCATATTTGCTATACTAAGAACAGGCAGGCAAGGCGGATCATCAAGATAGCCCGCTACATTTGCCTATATTGAAAACAGGAAGGCAAGGTGGATTATCAAGCACGCCTGTACCCAAAATCTCATCAGCTTACTGATAAATTCTACCTTAATAGAATAAAAAAGCAGCTTTACATAACGGTATTATAAAAAATGATATTATCCATAATCTGTAACTGCGCGAAGCAAAATAAAAATACTGCTGCCGCGTCAATAACGGAATTGGCGGAGGATGTTGCAAAACTTTATTTCACAGGAATAATTTATTTTAACACCCATAAATAAGCAAATCCTGAAAAATATAATTTATGGTTTTTAAGTCAAAGACTCTAATCTGTATTTTTACGGTGTTGTCTGTAGGATGCAGAATGCAGCGTACAAGATTTTATACTTACTTAATTTATTATAATTGTTCCTGACAACAACCTCCGCAGAAATGGAGATTTTTATGAAACAAAACAATCCAACTTACAAACTTGCGCTTGCAGGTCTTTTTACCGCGCTCGCAGTCGCAGGAAGCATGATCAGCTTCCAGATTGCTGACAGCAAATGCGCTCCAGTACAGCATGCAGTCAATATTTTTGCCTCTGTTCTTCTAGGACCTGGCTGGAGTGTCGGCATTGCCTTTTCCGCCAGTCTGCTGCGCAACTTAACAGGTCTTGGCAGCCTGATGGCGTTTCCAGGCAGTATGGCTGGTGCTCTGTTATGCGGATTAATCTACCGTCTGACGCATTCTCTTCTTTTAACCTGCGCCGCTGAAACTTTTGGCACAAGCGTGCTTGGCGGACTATTGGCTTACCCTGTTGCAAAACTTTTGATGAACGCCAATCCAGCAGGCGCTTTTGTCTATATGACGCCATTTTTTATATCGACGGCAATGGGCAGTGTTCTTGCTTTTTCCCTGTTAAAACTGCTGCAAAAAAGCGGTGTCCTTGTAAAAATACAATTTCAGGCATCGCGCCGGAATTCTTTATAATGGTGGTTTTTTATGATAGAAAATAAAACAGACAAACAAATCCTACAATCCAAAGATAGAGAGGCTTCTTTTTATAATCCGCCATGCAAACCATTAACTTTTACGGATCTTTTTATGCAGAAAAAAAATACTGCAAAAGAACAGCCCGGAGAAACTCTTTCTATACCGCTTGCAAAGCTTCGCGCCGCTGCACCGCGAATTCATTGCCTTACAAACGCCGTTTCCATGCAGGATATTGCAAATCTTTTACTAACTGTTGGAAGCAGTGCTATTATGGCTTGCGACGTTTCAGAAGCAGAAGAGGTCACCGCTATATGTCATGGGCTTTTGCTCAACACTGGCACACCGAGCAAAGAAAAATTTTTTGCCTGTCAGCTTGCTGGAAAACGCGCTGCTGCGCTTTGTCATCCAATTGTACTTGACCCGGTTGGCGCAGGCGCAAGCAGTTTCCGCCAAAACCAGCTTGCCCTTTTGCTTGAACAAGTACACCCTGACCTGATCCGCTGTAATTTGGAAGAAGCAATTACACTGCTTAAATTATCAGATAGTTTTCTGTCAAAACAAAATCCTGATGTAAAAACGGAATTCAGCAGCACGGATTATAATTTATCGGATACACTTTTATCAGAGCAAAACACTAATATAAAAATAAACTTCAGCAATACAGACTATAATTTTTCCCATGGCGGCGTTGAAAGCGGTGTTTCTGCGGATATCTCCGCACATCAGTCTATTGCAGTACAGCTTTCCCGCGCTTACAAAACAACCGTGCTGGTCAGCGGTCAAACGGATGTGATTTCCAATGGAACACAATTGATCTTAGTGGAAGGAGGCGATCAAAGAATGCGGCAGATTACAGGAGGCGGATGTATGCTTTCCGCACTCTGCACGGCGTTTCTTTCCGCAGGGCTTGAGCCTGTAAAAGCTGCCGAGAGCGCATCAATTCTCTGGAAACAAGCTGCACAAAGCGCCGCGCAATATATAAAATGCACACAGACAGGACTTGGCAGTTTTCATACTGCCTTATTTGACGCAGTAGACTTCGCAATAAAAACGACAGATATAATACAAACGAAAAGAAAAGTTTCTCCCGCTCTTTTGCGGCTCTATGCTGTTTCCGACCGCAGCCTGCTAAAAAATGGTATGACTCTTACTGATGTTTTGCCTCTCCTTTTTGAAAATGGAGTTACTTGCTTTCAGTTAAGAGAAAAAGAACTTTCAGAGCAATTATTTTTATCGGAAGCACAAGAAATTAAAAAATTATGCCGCCGTTACAACATCCCGCTTATTATCAACGATAATGTAGCGATTGCAAAGCAAGTCGATGCGGACGGCGTTCATATTGGAACTTCTGATATGCAATTAACATGCGCAAGAGAAATTCTTGGTCCAAATGCAATTATCGGTGCAAGCGTTCACAATGTTACAGAAGCTTTGGCTGCACAGACTGCCGGCGCAGATTATCTCGGCTGCGGCGCTGTGTTTGGCAGCACAACAAAAAAAGATGCATCTGCTCTGCCATTTTCCGAACTGTGTGCGATCTGCCGCGCCGTACAAATCCCCGTTGTCGCAATTGGCGGGATCCATACAGACAATCTCCCGCAATTATCCGGCAGCGGAATCGCAGGTCCAGCAGTGATCCGCGCTCTGTTTGCCCAGCCTGATCCCGGCGCAGCTGCAAGAAAACTGCGCGCGCTTTCTGACAAATTATTTGGATGATAAAGATGGAAAATTTATATTATAAACTCCCCATCGTCCAAATCAAATGAAAAAGCAGAATATTTTATATCACAGAAACGGAGTTTTTCTTATGCACACAGCATTAACAATCGCTGGCAGTGACCCAAGCGGCGGCGCAGGCATTCAGGCAGATATCAAAACATTATCCGCACACGGCATCTATGCTGTAAGCGCAATCACTGCCCTCACTGCGCAAAATACAACCGGCGTATATCATATTTTTGAAATCCCACCAGAATTTTTAGCGAAGCAATTAGACTGTATTTTTACTGATATTTTCCCGGATGCAGTTAAAATAGGAATGATTCCTTCTGCCGCCCATGTCGAGGTTATCGCAGAAAAACTAAACGCTTATCATGCAAAACATATTGTTGTTGACCCGCTTATCGCATCAACAAGCGGTGCTCGCCTTGCAGATCAAGCAGCTGTTGATGCTTTTTTTCAGCTGCTCTTTCCGATTGCAGAGCTTATCACTCCAAATATCCCTGAAGCAAAAGTACTTTCCGAATGCACAATTCAAAATACAAAAGATATGGCATTTGCCGCTCTAACATTAAATAAAAAATTTGGCTGCAATGTCCTTGTCAAAGGCGGACACCTTTTCGACACTGCCGATGATATACTCTGCCAAGACGGCAAAATTTTTTCATTTCCGGGCAAGCGTATTGACAATCCAAATACTCATGGAACAGGATGCACATTATCCAGCGCAATTGCAGCAAATCTTGCGTCGGGCTTGGAACTTTCCCGCGCAATCCAGTCTGCAAAAGAATACCTTTCTGGCGCGATTGCAGCAAAACTTGTGCTTGGACATGGCACAGGACCGTTAAATCATCTCTATCGACTGAGACTGGAAAAATAATCCTAATTTTAAGATTACCTGTAATTCTGATTCTCCAAAATTCAGAAACTTTAAAAGACCTAAGTCTTTGTATCAGAGTTCGTTCAATTTACAAATAGGTTTTTAAAATTTTTATTTATAATCACTTAATTATTATATAAAGATAGAAAGGAACAAATAATGAAACGAAATTACACTACTCAGATGGACGCTGCGCGCCGCGGCATTGTTACACCAGAAATAAAAACAGTTGCAGAAAAAGAAAAAATGGATACTGCACAGCTTATGCAATTTGTCGCTGAAGGAAAAATTGCAATCTGCGCAAACAAAAAACACAAAAGTTTAAATCCAGAGGGCGTCGGCAGTATGCTGCGCACCAAAATCAACGTCAATCTTGGCGTATCGCGCGACTGTAAAGATTACAATATTGAGATGGAAAAGGTTATGAGCGCAGTCAATCTTGGCGCGGAAGCCATTATGGATCTGTCAAGCCATGGCAACACCAGACCATTCCGTCAAAAACTGACCAGCGAATGCCCGGCGATCATCGGCACTGTTCCAGTTTACGACAGCGTAATCCATTACCAGCGCGATCTTGCGTCGCTGACAGCAAAGGATTTTATTGATGTTGTCCGAATGCACGCGGAGGACGGTGTTGATTTTGTCACACTACACTGCGGTATTACACGCAAAACAATAGAACAAATCCGCACGCACAAGCGAAAAATGAATATTGTCAGCCGCGGCGGAAGTCTTGTATTTGCATGGATGAGTATGACTGGGCAAGAAAATCCATTCTATGAATATTTTGATGAAATTCTTGATATATGCGAAGAGTACGACGTTACAATTTCCCTTGGAGACGCCTGCAGACCTGGCTGTCTTGCCGATGCAACTGACGTCTGCCAGATTGAAGAACTTGTCCGGCTTGGAGAATTAACCAAACGCGCATGGGCGCACAATGTCCAAGTTATGATTGAGGGTCCAGGGCATGTGCCGCTCAATCAAATCGCAGCCAATATGGAAATTCAAAAAACTCTCTGCATGGGCGCGCCATTCTATGTCCTGGGACCGCTCGTTACAGATATCGCCCCAGGCTACGACCATATTACAAGCGCGATCGGCGGGGCTGTCGCTGCGATGAACGGCGCAGCATTTCTATGTTATGTAACCCCTGCGGAACACCTTGCTCTCCCGAATGTCGATGATGTAAAACAGGGAATTATCGCCTCAAAAATCGCAGCCCATGCCGCGGATATCGCAAAGGGTATCCCCGGCGCAAGAGATCTTGACGACCGTATGGCAGACGCAAGACGAAATCTTGATTGGGAAGCACAATTTGCCTGTGCGCTCGACCCAGAAACAGCAAAACAAATCCGCGACAGCCGCAAACCGGAGGACGACCACAGTGATACTTGCAGTATGTGCGGCAAATTCTGCGCAGTGCGCAGTATGAACAAAGCCCTTGCAGGGGAATATATTGATATCTTGTAAAATTAGAACGCATTAATTTGTCACAAACAACAAATAAGCATATTAAACTATCCATACAAAACCAAAAATAAGAGGAAATGCCAGAAAACATTTGCTAAAATAATATAAGTCAAACCAAAAAGAAATAAACATGGAATGGAATGAAAAACTACAAGTAATTGTTCTAAGATTATCACTGATTCCCCTCTTTGTCGAGCAGGTATATAGTACCTGTGTAATGTAGCGTTCCCTGCTGTCTTGCTGTCCATATGGCAGCAGGCAGAGGGCTTTTTTATTTTCCGATTTTCCCCACACACCTTTATGCGTAATTATAGTTAATCTCTGGTTATTGCTCTGCTAAATCTTGATATATGCAACTGCTAGAATACAGCAAATCGCAAGTTTGAATTTTAAAAAGTAAATTTGAGGATCGCGCAAAATTTCCCACTCCTCAACGGGCGCAATTTTACCCTTTTGGTTTACACTGGCGGCAGCAGTCCGACCAGTTTATCTGGCGGTCTCTGCTGCCTTTTGTTCCTTATATTTGGTTATCTTTTCGCTGTTCTGCGTCCAGTAGTGGACTTATTGTAATACAATGGTCTCATTCAGTCCGACGGAAAAACGGTCAAGGGCAGCTCATTGTATAGCTGCGCTCTTATAGTCTTGTTCCCCTATGATTCGAACAAATCGGCGTGTGCGCCTGTTCTGGACAATTCTAAGCAGTCATCACTAAAACAATATATCAATAACCAGTCTGGCGATATATGTTGTTCTCGGAAACCTGTATAATTTCTCTTTAAATTGCGGTCTTGGTATTTGTTGTATTATTTCAATCAATCGCTTTATAAACTTAATGTCCCTTCTGCCATCTCATAATCTATCACTCGCGTCTCACCATTTTTCAGCGCGATGGTCACTGGTCCATAGGTTCCACATTCCGCCTTGTCTGTATAGGTAATTGAGCGAATTGGGAAAACTTCATCGTGTGAGAATGGTATCTCGCTTTCCTTTGTAATTACCTGCGAAATCATAATATAAGGCTCGCATCCGCCATACTGTTTTTCCCGCTTTGTTTCTGCATAAACAATAATCGAATGTTTGGAATCTGGATTTGTGCCGGAACTATGTATAATCTTTAACGCATCCCAGCCATCATAAATTGTCATTGCAAGCTGGCGCGGCTTTCCGGTCGCATCTTTTCCGCAAAGAACCATTGCCTTCGCATTTTTGTCGCAGTACTCTGTTATCGTTGTTCCATTATCTGGAAACCCATAAGAACCAAGCGTAAAACTTACTGGACGGCGGAACAATTTCATTTTATCCACGCGCACGATTCCGCAAGGCACCGGAAAATCTGCTAAGAAAAGCCCCTGAATCCAATGTGTTTCCGTATTGAGCCGATAATCGAAATACTGTCTCCGGTACAGTACATTGTCCCGCACACCGCCCCAGAATGTCGCGTTTGCAAGCGAAGCGGTATTGTAAGTCAAATCCTTTAATACATACTGCTGAGATTCTACTTCCCCGGCGACAACCAACGGCTCAAGCACTTGACTGCTATTTTCTGCTCCTTTCTTCTGCTCATGCTCAAATTCAGCATAAGCATTTTCTTTCTCTAATTCACTTTGCAATCCGTGTTCATTCTGAGACAACTGTTGTTTTTCAAAGACTATTTGCGATTCTGATTCTTGTTGTGATGTCGAAACAGTTTGTTGTGATATCGGCGCATCCTGCTGCGGTGTCAGCGCGATTTGCTGCGGTGTCGCTTCCCACGGATACTTTGTATTAAAGCAGAGTTTTGCATAATTCCACAGCCCATGTTTATCCCCAACATTTTTCACAATTTTTCCCGTGCGCAGAATTGTTTCACCATTCGCCTTATGATTTGTAAAACAGAGTGCCGGACCGTTCAGCGCAGTTTGCTTTACGTTGTTGTCTCCTAGCTTCTCCCACGTGCCATTATTTTCTTTCTCAGTCCAAAACGGATGATTTTCTGGAAGATGCAGACATAAAAACGCCTTTCCCATCCAAAAAGGTGATTCCGCGCAGGAATATCCCTGCACAAGCGGCGAAAACTGCCCGTAAAAGCCCATTGTCGGAATTCCCTCCCAGCGGAAATCTTCCCGTGATAAAAACTGCAGCAGAGAGCCGGAAGCAATGCGTCTTGCAAGCCCTGCATCCGCTGTAGAATGGCGCAGCATCATATTTCCATCAAATGCACTTGTGCTTGCAAAGCGGTAAATACAACTGCGCCCCCACATATTGGTAAATCCATCTTCATCAAAAAAATCTGCAAAACTTTCCATCAAGCAGTTGGAATATTGCTCAAATTTCTCCGCAAGAAACGGCTCATTTTCATAACCATACCACTGATTCCAGAGAGGCGCGTAAAAATTAAACGCCCAGCAGGAATAATAATCAAAACTCTGCCCGTCGCGGTACCACCCGTCCCCGACATAGTAATCTAAAACTGCCTGCGCATGATCCAGCATAATTTCTTTGTCAATCGGATAGCCTTCTTTATGCAAAAACGCCATATCAAGCATATTGAACATCCGCCAGTTCTGCGGCACGGTATTGGCGTGTGCAAAACTTGTAAGAAACGCCGCAATAATATTTTTTTCCTCTTTTGTGTAATCCGCCCAAATTGCTTCACGGCTCGCCCACAGTCCAATCACAAGCGCGCAAGTCTCAACGGTCTGCTGAAATGCGCGGAATGGATCCGAATGCCCGGTAATTTCCTGCAATTCTTCATAAGTTCCAACGCAGTGCGCATCCCCCGACGTGCAGGAGCGCAAAATCTGATTTTTATAATAATCCTTCATCTTATAGCCGCACACCGTAAGTTCTGGGTTAATCGAAATCAGAGGCGCAGCGATAAAAAATGAGCGCGTCAATCCTTCAAACATCTCTGCTTTGCGCTCCGCACACTGCGACGCCTCCGAAGCATTTAAATGCGGATATGTAATCTTTGTTTCCTGGCGCGGCACAACAACAGGATCGTCAAAACTTTTCATATGCTGAAAAATTCCGGCAAGCATATACACTCCCGCCTCGATCCAGCTCTCTCTCGTCAGCCCTGTATATGGGCTAAGCGTAAAATCTGTATGTTTTGGCTGAAAAACCATAGTAATACCTCCTTGGGTGATAAATAGATGTTTTTAATAAATAAAAATATATTTAAGAGTTCTTTTTCTGTGTTTCCAAAAACCGCAGTAAATACCCGTCTGGATCTTATATCAGCCCTTCTTTTGGTAAACCCTCACATAATCCACCACCATCTCATAGGGCAGGTCTTCCTCATGAATCTCACCACCCAGTCCCCCGCCAACTGCAATATTTAAGATCAGATAAAATGGCTGGTCATACGGCCATGCACTCTCTGTCTGGTCTTCTTCATCGTCTGTCCGGCGGTAGACGCAGGCACTTTCTCCATCCACAAAAAATTCGATTGCCCCATCCGTCCACTCCATCCCATAAGTATGGAATTCGGAACAGACATTTTCATATTCGCGGATGATTGTGTACTGCTTTGTATCCTTCCTTGTGTGATTGTGGCGCTCAGAGTGCAGAGAAAACCAGATGCTGTTCTCCCTGCGCCCGATATGTTCCATAATGTCGATCTCCCCGCAGTGCGGCCACGGATTCCCGCACTTTGACGAATCCGGCATCATCCAGATCGCAGGCCAGGAACCATGCCCTTTTGGGAGCTTTGCCCGAATTTCAAAGTAACCGTACTGCCATGAATGCTTCCCTGCTGTTGTAATACGCCCTGAGGTGTAATTTCTTATGCCGCAGGTTTCCTTGCGCGCGGTAATGTAAAGCTTTCCATCCCGCACATAAATATTTTTCAGCGAATCCGTGTACGCCTGCTGCTCATTGTTTGCCCAACGCTCGCCTACCTCCAAACTCCAGTCTTTCTTGCACAGGCTTCCATCGCAATCAAAATTTTCCTCCCAGACAAGCGTATAGTCATCGGCTCTATTCTCCCCCATGCCAAAAATCCTCCTGTTATTTTTTTTGGAAAGCGTCCTGCATGCATTTCCTGTTTTTATTATACTTTGACCGCTGCTATTTTTCATGCAGCACGGTCAAAATGCTGTGCGCTTTCACCACAAAGGAAATCCCTTCCTCCCCTTCACGAAGCGAAAGCCAGATATCCTCCCCCGTGCGGTTCATCAGCACTGTAACCCTGCTTCCATCTGGATTCTCAAACGCGACTGCCTCGATCTTGTCCGTGAATCTCGTGGTTGCAAGCCGCACTGCACCGCGGCGGATATAGCGTGAAAAATGCCCGATATAATAATATGAAAGCCTCTTCTCCATCGTCCCTTTTGCAGTATCGCACATAATCGGAGCTGCACAGTAATTTTTCACATGGTTTGGCCCGCCAAGCTCGTCAAGAAGCAGATTCCAGTCCAAATATCCGTTTGTCCCGGCAAGCAGGTTGCCCAGAATATCGTGCGCGTACATCTCCGCTTTCGCCACCTCGCTGCTGTCCGCAAAGCGGCTGTATTCCACACAGCCCTCGGTAAATATCAGCTCTTTGTCCGGGTACTTTTCCCTCACAAGGGAAACTGCCTCAAAATGATCGCCGCTGTACCAGTGGAATGCCACACCCGCCGTATACTTTGCGGCTTTTTCGTCGGAGAGTACACCATTTGCGCGCTCAAACAGGATTTCTTTGTTGTGGTCCCACACAAAAATCCGGACATCCGAGAGCCCCTCCCGCTCAAGGGTCGGTCCCAAATAATCGCGGACAAAAACCATTTCTTCCTCTGTTTCGTAGATACAGGAATCCCAGGTCTGCACCGCCATCGGCTCATTCTGTACGGTAATCATGGAAACCGGCACACCAGCCTTTTTGTATTCCTTTAAGAAGCGTGCGATATACTCCGCCCAGCGCGCGCGGTATTCTTCCTTTAATTTCCCACCGTGGTTCATCTCGCCGTTTGTCTTCATATAAGCCGGCGGGCTCCACGGGGAAGCGAGAAGCTCAATCTCCTCCCCGGCTGCGTCCTTCGCGCGGACAATCATCGGCAGGATGTATTTCTTATCGCGCCCGATATCAAATTTCTCAAAGGCGGCATCCGCCTCATCCTCATCGTAAGCATAATTCCCAAGCGCAAAATCACAACTGTTGATATGTGTGCGGCCAAGGTTATAGCGAAGCCCTTCCTGCCCGAAATATGCCTTTATCACTTCCTCCTGCACCGCTTCCGGCAATCTTGTCAGGTTGTATCCTGATGATTCCGTAAACGCCCCGCCGAAACCGCGGATTTTCTGGTAATGGCATTCTGGATAAACATTGATAACGCGCATCATTTCCACACGGTTCTCAAAATCCTCCTTCTCCTGCCAGAAATTCTTGTTTTCATAATCTGTTTCAACTATTTTCCAAGCCATAATCCTTTTCCACCTCCGATTTTATTCATACCCACAAATGGGTATTTCTTCCTGCCGGGAGATTGCTTTTGTCTTTATAATTATATATCCCCTTGCCTTAACTTCACCCGGACAAGCCCACATCAGCCGCCTGCACCGCCCATAGGTACACGGGAAGCTTCCGACCAAGATCTCTCGTGGATTTCTTCTACTTATATTCACTTAAATTCCTTCCACAAAAATTTCATGCAGTTCTTCTGCGTCCCAGCACGCAAGTTCCGCTCTCGGAATGCAGTTTTTACAAAAGGTCTTTTCCCCGACTCTGACATGAATTTCGCCGGAAACATCCTTGCCTTTCACATAAATTACCCTTAATTTTTTTCCGGCAAATACAAATTCCGCGCTTGCTCGTCCGTTTACATCAAACTGTTCTTCCATAAGTTTTGGCTCAAAGACCAGGTCGCCAAAGTGTCCATGAATACCAAACATTTCCGTTAATACTGTCATCAGATACCAGCTTGCCGCGCCTGTCAGATAATGGTACATACCCCTGCCACGGTCATTAAAATATTCTGGGATGCCCGGATAAATTTTACTTTTCTCAAAATCTGCCGCCTGCCGGTACAAAGAAATCAGAGCCTTGTAGCCCGCCCTTACAAATCCGCGCCGGTAAAGCGCATTCCCGTACATAACCGCCATATGGGAAAATACTGCCCCATTTTCCTTATGCCCGTAGGCAAAGCCAAACATGCGCCCCAAATCGTCCTTCACTTCATAAAAATTCGTATTCAGGCAGTAGCCGCCCGCGTTTTCCCGGTAGAGAAGCGCGTCCGCTGCGCGGATAATCTGTGCCGTCTGTTCTGGTGCTGCAACACCGGATTCCACAGCGAAAACCTGACTGGTCAGCATCATGCGGATTCCTGCATTTTCTTCCCCTTCACTGCCAATGTCCGTCTTCTGTCTTGTATCCGCATCTTTCCACTCTTTATTCTGTGCCGCATCCATCGTACTGTAATTCACATTCATTGTCCCGTTTGTCCCCACAGTACTGTTACTGCTGTCTGCGCTATTTCGGGTTCTTTCCACCCTTCTGCCGTTATTATCGTAATATCCGTTAAAGAAGCTATATTCTCCAGAAAGCCATTCTTCCTCCCGCAAAGTTTCCTTCCACCACTCTTGCATACAGCCGAGAATATCGCAAAGTTCCTTCACGTCAAACTTTATCTTCCTGCCCGAACACTTATGCGCCACCGCGCGCCCGTACTCAAAAAGAAGTGCCTGCTTTGCCTGCACATCCGCATAAAGTTTTTTATCACAGCACAATAACATCAAAAGCTCTTCCGCCAGTTCCACCTGTGTGGTTCCTCTCTGCAAAAGTGCAGTAAGAAGCTCACAAAGACGCGAAAAGTTGCCTGCGTAAGCAAACGTAAATGCTGCGCTCTCCCCGTGTTCTCCTGCCATATCGAGTGCATCGTTCCAGTCCGCGCCGCGCAGGCGGATACGGTTATGTTCCCCGACGTCGTAAAATGCTGTCAGATTCTGCACAAGGATATGCTCTAATACTGTACCGCTGGTAAGGGAACCATCCGTATCTTTTTGCTTTGTTCCATAAGAATCGTCCCACTTCCCATCTTTTTCCCCACCGCGCATAATCTGTGCATCCTTAAAATATCCCACTTCTTTTAACAGAATATCAATATCCCCTGTCTGATGGATATAAAACGCCGTTGTATGTAGCGGCCAGAAACCATGATCCATCCACACGCGCGCGATATTATTGCGATCGGCAATAAACTGCACCGCGCCCGCTTCCTTCCCGCTTCCGATGATTGTCGCATTGGTACCGTCCATGCGCACACCGCCGAAATTCCCAAGCAGCATTTCCCTGACTCCGCCCGGATTCATTAAAAGCAGAGCCAGACAATCCTGCCAGAGATCGCGCCATCCCCTGCCGCCCCGTCCATAATCATGGTGCGGCAGAAAAGAACAGCCGTATATCCTGCGCAGGATGGGCTGGAAGGCAACCCAGCACATATATTGGTCAAAATCTCTATCCCCCGAACAAAAATGGATATTTACTTGTTCCTGCCAGGTTCTTTTCGTCCGTTCAAAAACTGCGCGCCAGTCCAAAACCTTTTTCCCTGAAAGTGCATCCTCCGCCTGTTTCGTCGCCGCATTCGCGCTGATGCCGGCGCAGAGCACAAAACTCTTTTCCTCCCCCGGCAAAAGAGTACATTGTTCAAACACCAGCATGCCACAGGTTTCATAACCTGAAAGTGTATCCCCCGGTAAGGAAAGTTCAGGAAATTTTGCGAATACTGCACCTGGATGAAGAAAGCTTCCGCCCTCCCCGATTACATCCTCCGTGCGCGGCACACACCCTGCTGGAGGGTTCCCATTTTCATCCACACCATACACATAGTAGGTCATCTCGTTTTTTTTGTGTCCGCGCTCGTCAAAAGTAAGCGTCGGTGTCACCTTCACGCCGTACCGTGTCACAAAACTGCGGTGCAAAAGCGAAGTTACATGACGGTGGTCGCGGATATTGTCCGCAGAGCGCGCGTATATTGGCACGACTGCCATCGGCGTAAACGACAGAGAAGTGCCGCCTGTATTTCGAATGCTCACAATGGTAACTTCCGCCTCCGGCAATTCATCTGGCACAAAAGTTGTTATTTCGGAAGCCAGTAAAAAATCTTTTGCTGTCCGTTTTAATGTATGCCACATAAAGCCCGCCAAAAGTTCAGACTCTCCGGCATCACCTGTTAAGCGCACTGCTTCGTCCTCAGCGGAAGCTCCCGTTAGTGAACAGGCGCTCCCCTCCCCGAATCGGCACCAGAAATTTCTGGTGCTGCGGTTATTATGTAAGTTCTCTGCGCTGACTGGCTCATACAAAAAAGTATTCTGGTCTTTTTTCGCATCCCCGCCAATCAGCGGCGTAAGACAGGAACGTATCCCATCCTCCCCCGCGACCGGAAAATACAAATAGCTGTAGTCCTGCGGATTTTTCAGGCAAAAACTTCCATTTTCATCAACAAACTCAATCTTTCCCATCCATTCCTCCCTTCTTTGTTGTATGGTTGGGATGAGCATCCCGCTTTATAGTACCCGTCAAATTATATTATCTTCGCGGGATGCTGGAATCACGCACAATTAAGGAGGTGGCAAGTTTTAAGCTTTTTCCTTCAGGTTCACCCTCCCCCCGCATCAGGCGGAAAAGTTCAAGTGCTCCTTTTGTCCCCTGCTCCTCAACCGGGCTTTGCACGGTGGTCAGCGCAGGGACAAAATACTGCGCCAGATTGATATTGTCAAACCCCGCCACACTGACCTGTTCCGGCACACGGATCCCGGATTCCGCAAGCGCCCGCATACAGCCTCCTGCCATCTCGTCGTTTGCACAAAAGAAGGCATCCGGGATGTCCCTTTCCCGCATCAGGAATTTGCGCACTTCCTCATAGGCTTTTATTTCCTCAAAATCCGCGTACAGCAAAAACCTTGCATCTATCGGTAAGCCATTCCGTTCAAGTGTCTTAGCGTAAGCGCGGAAACGCTCACAATCGTCCCTGCACTCTACACCATGGATATAGCCGATACTCCGGTGTCCCTGCCTAATTAAATACTCCATGACAAGTTCTGTCCCCATATAATTATCAATTGTCACGCTCGAAATTTTTTCTCCCCGGCATTCCCGTTCCAAAAATACCATCGGAAGACCGGTGCGCGCAATCCTTTTAATATGGTCACTCTCGAGGCATTCGTTCATAATGATAGCCCCCTCCACACCGGAGGACACAATCATACCGTAAATTTCCTCACTTGTATTCTCATTGCTGACATAAATATTTAGCATAAATCCCGCCATTTTACATTGCAAATGGATTGCCTGCGTCAGCACGCGGTAATAATCCCCCTGGATGCTTGAGAGAAACAGGCCGACGGTGTTCTTCTTGTTTGCTTTTAATGAGCGCGCATTAAAATTTGGCACATAATTCATATCTTCCACTACAGCCAAAACTTTTTTTTTCGTTTCCTCACTCACATTGCCCACATTGTTGATCACATTGGAAACTGTGGAAATCGCTACCCCGGCTTCCTTTGCCACATCTTTAATGATTACCATAGCCTGCTCCTTTTTTACTACCTGATTTTATCCGAACGCTTGTTTTTTGTCTGGCTTTTGCAGAAATAGTGCGCGGTTTAGATAAGCACACGCTCCCTAATAACCTGCTTTCCCACGCGATCTACACCAAAGATTCCCCAGTGTTTTTCCGGTTCCTGCGCTGATGGTCCACCCTTCCATGGCTCGTCAAACGCCTCGAACAAAAATACTGGGATATCCATTGATTTTGTCCAAAGCAACAGCTCCTTTAAATACTTTTTCTGCTGTTCCTCACCTACCTGCGACACGTCCATTGACGAGTTGCAGGCGGTTGTCCAACCGCATTCCGTAAAAATAACCTGTTTGTCTGGATAAAGCGCTGCCACCTTCCGGTAATCGCTCTCATTCATCTTGACTGCTTCCTTCAGAGTTTTTCCGTTCCAGAGAGGATAACTGTGGATGGAGATAAAGTCCAACATCTCTGCCAGTTTTACTAAGTTTTCCCATTCTCCTGCCCCCTCACAGTACGTTACAGGAAGCCCTGTCTTCTCCCTAAGCGCAGCCGCAAATCCAATCAGCCGTTCCTCTGTGACCAGATCAGCTCCCCAGGAAGGACGGTTCTCATTTCCGATGGAAACAGCAAGAAAATATTCTTTATATTCGTTTGCCAGTTCTGCAAGCATCTGAATCTGGGTATCATTATACATCATATTTTCTTCTAATTCCAGAGCCGTTTTTTCTGTTTTTAACCAAGGACAACCTTTGTTATTGTACTCCGCTCTTGGGTCAATGCCCACAATAACCAAAAACGGCAGGGAATGCTCTCGAATTAACTCTAACACCCGCCTTGCATGCGCGTTTGGGTCGTACATCCTAAGGTAGAAAAAACCCTCCTTCTTCAATAGCATAAGATCTTCAAGGATTTCTTCCTTCGACGGTATAATTTCTGTTACTGGGCTTTGTCCCTCTCTGTAACCAGAATAACAGATTGCTTTTTTCCATGCAATTTTCATCGTATCCTCCATTCCAAGAACATTACAAATAGCCCTGCGAAAAACCAGCGATCCAACTGATTTTTCACAGTAACATCTCCTGACCGTTTTCCTTTTCCATCCACCTAGACACATCTGGGATATCTTTCTGACTGTTCCTCTGATTAAATATCGTTTAAAATCGCATTTTACTGCCTATTTCAAGAAAGATATGCCATAATATGGTCAATCTTCCCGCTGCGCAGCGCGGTAGCCTGCTTATTTCCCAAAACATTGCCGGATATTTTCTCCTCTGTGCCATCAATATAATGCAGGGTGATTTCTATTACTTTTGCCGCATCTTCCCCGTAAGTTGCCTTCCTTTCCACACAGTGATAGGTCACAGTACAGCTTGAGAAAAGCGTAAAGGCGGCATTATAATTCTCGTCAAACATCCAGTCAGCAAGCAGCGGGGAAAGCCGGAAACCAAGCTTACCGCCCTCTGTGAAAAAGCCCCCCTCCCCCAGGAACATACGAATCCATATTGAGAGCATTTCCGTGGTCGAGCCGCTTAATCTTGCCACAAACCCTCTGCCGTGTACCTTACGATCTGGGTTTGCGCTCGAAGCGAGGAAGGAAGAATTTTCAAGAGTACTCCTCCCATAACGTTCCGGCGGCAAAAATGGAATCAGCGCATCATGCATCGCAGTATAAAATTCCTCCACAAGTTTCGCGCGCAAAAGACCCAGAAGATATTTATATTCCATATGTAAAAATATACTCTCCCTCTCCAGCCACCCCGGTGTAAACGCACGCACACGCCCGTGCTCCATGGAAAGCTCCTCAATCGCACCAGAAGTTTTGTACATTTTTAATTTTTTATCATACATATCACTGTTTTTTATCGACTCACACATACGCCGTTTTTCTTCTTCATATCCGTCAAGACAGGAAAGCATCCGGGCAGGTCCCTCCAAAAACGGAACAACGGCATGACAGACAAACTGTTTTGCCTGCACACCTGGCAGTCCGTAAGGAGTAAGCAACGGATCACCATTTTCATCTTTCCTTTCCTCGTACTCTGTCACCTCATAGGTAAAGTAGGTCGGCATCACGCCATTTCCAAGCCGCAATGCTTTTTCCACACCCCTAAGTACCACTTTGTGACAATCCCTTATCACACCAAAGATGCGCTTTGCAGTCACTGTGACAACCTCACCCGACATTCCGGCATAAACCACCGCCCGGTAAGATTCCCTAAGATTTGCAGCAGCCTCCCAGTTCTCCAGTTCCGAACGCCCGCCTTGCTCTCTGAAAAATCTTTCTATGCTCTCAAGAAGGGAAGCAATCTGGAACGGAAGCTCAATCTTTCCGGCAATACTGCCATCCGTATAACTTTCCTCAAGAAAAGCGAGCAGGCGATTTAATTCCAGCGTTTCCGCCATACTGCTTCCAAAAAGCCCCGGCAGCCCATTCATCGCATCGTTCCAGCCTGGTTTTCCGCCCTCCATCTCGATGCCCATACCCTCCTGGTCAAGGAGCAGGAACTTATTCAGTGCCAAAGTCAACATTTTTCCAAGCAGTGTCGTTGTGATAAAAGCACCTTTTTCGTCCTTCATCCAATTGGTTCCGCCCGCCGCGAAACCTTCCTTCTTTTCTTTTTTTGTGTTGTGGAAAAGTGAGCCGTACTGTCTTACCTTACCCTTGCTTAACACATAAGTTTCCCGCCTTGGTCTTACCTGTCCCGCACTGTCATAAAAACGATAATCCGCCCGCCCATTTAAAAGTTCTTTCTTCCGATCTGGGAAAATAAGGAGGTAATTTTCCACCAAATCCATCAGGTAATCCCAGTGGTCACTCCAATAACCTTCGCCAAAGCCCGCTTCAAGCTGTTCTGTGGATAGTTCTAAAAGTTTCGCAACTAATGTTTCCTGCGAAAGCGTTCTTTCAGGATCGTTCTTCATTTCCATGCCATGTTCCACCATCACAGTACATATCTGCCCCGGCGTAAACTTCCCGCAAAGGAGTTTGAGCAGTGGCTCTTTTTCCCCGCAAACTTGTTCTTCCACAAGTTCTTTCGCACGCCCTGCATTCTTTTTCTCTATCAAGAAAGTACACGGACGGATTTCAAGCGGATTATAACCGTCAGCCTGTATAAAATTAAAAAAGCTATAAACATTGAAGTCGTCAATCTCAGGGTGAAAAAATACGTCGCTGCGTCGGTTTTGGCAGACATCGCGGAAATTGCCGTTGCCCTGCGAATAATACTCGCCGGAAATCGAGAAGAAATTGTAATCGCGTTCCGGGTCACCGTGTTTGCGGCTGAACAGATGCACTATGTTTTTCTTTCCCTTCCCTGCAAACAGGTACGGATAACCGCCGCGCAGGAAATTGTCGAGATAGCATTGTTCCATATACTGGTCAAACACCGGATTTGCTGTTTTCGTCGCAACATCTTTTACAAGCGCGTCAATAATACCTGCTGCCTCCGCTTCCTTCTTTTTGGCATAATCTTCTGCCAGAAAACGCTTTGTATTTTTATTGAGCTGCTCTATTGTTCCCGCATAGCCGATATAGGAAGTAAAGGAGAAGGATTCCTGATCTGCAAGTTCCTTTTCAAACGGCGTAAAACCGCAAGGCACCTTATTTGCAAAACACTGCTCTCTCCTGCGCACTCCACAAAGTCCCTCCTCCATAAATACGACAGGATCTGCAAGAGAACTCTCATAATCAAAAACTACTTCCGCATCATAGAGCACCGGAAGTAGTTTCCCGTTTGCCGCCGTACAGTAAAAATAGCCTCCGTGGATTTCCGATACTTCCGCGGAATCGTCACTGGAAGCGCGCAGTGCATAATACGGCGCGCAGTGTTCTATATTTTTGATATCCGTCCAGCTTTTAAAAAGGTTTGACATTTCCTTAAACTGCCCGTTCTGTATTCCGTAAGGGATGATTTTTGGCAAGCCGTCAATGCCCTCTAGCCTACAGGCTTTCCCGGAGATATTTTCAATCGTTACGCGCCGTACCAAAGCTCCGATTTCTTCGGTCGGGAGCACAAAGTAAGAAACTGTAATCCGCAGTCCCCTCTCTTCCTCGGTGACAGAAAAACTGTTTTTCTGCACGCACATTGTACGTTTTGCCGTTTTTGAATATCCGCAGAAAGGTTCAAAATATTCTCCGTCCTTTTGCAAAAAGGTGCGGAAGCCTTTGGTCGGCGTATTTTCATAAGCCGTGTTTGCAGAGTTAAACTCCATAATGGCATTTCCTTTATGATGGATGCCGAAACTGTTGACCCCCTGTCCGCGGTTTGTATAAAATACCCACAATGGAATCCCGCTTATCCCGGCCACCCCCGGCAGAAAGCTTGAAAATGCCGGAAGTTTGTCGTAATCCCTAAAATAAAAGCGGTCTTCTTCTAACTGATATTGACTCATAGACATGATCGCCCCTTTCTTATTTTGAGTTCCGTATACGCCCTTACAGTACCCTTTACCCACAGAGAAAAATCCATCTGCCCTGCTTCCTGATTTTTCTCTGGGTACTTTCCGGGCGTATACTGTTTTTTGAGTTCCGTATACGCCCTTACAGTACCCTTTACCCACAGAGAAAAATCCATCTGCCCTGCTTCCTGATTTTTCTCTGGGTACTTTCCGGGCGTATACTGTTTTTTGAGTTCCGTATACAAATTCTTTATTTATTTGTGACAAGTTCTGTTATTTCCGGGCTTTGGTACACCCTGACGTAATCAATAACAAACTGCTGTGGGAAAATGGTTTCATCCACTCCCTGTACACCGCCCCAATCCCCGCCGACTGCCAGATTGATCAAAAGGTGCATCCGCTTGTCAAATGGCCACTCGTTTAATGTCGGCTGGCTCTTATATTTGGTCGGCTCAAATGTATAATACTGCTCGCCGTCCATCGACATAATAATCTTATCCGGCAGCCATTCAAGCGTATAGACATGGAATTCCTCGCTCACACCCGCGACACGCTTTGTCGCAGATTTCTGTGTGCCGATGGAATGGTTGTAGGATTTCGTGTGAACGGTGGCATGGATTAGATCCTGGTCGTAGCCGACATGTTCCATAATATCAATCTCCCCGGAAGCCGGCCAGTCCCCGTAAGCCCAGTCCGTCGGCAGCATCCATATCGCAGGCCATGTCCCTCTGCCCGTCGGCAGCTTCGCACAAATTTCAAACTTCCCGTACAGCCAGTCCCCCTTGCCGCGCGAAACAAGCCTTGTCGAAGTGTAATCCATTCCTCCAAGCTCTTCCTTCCTTGCCTCGATGATCATCACCCCGTCCGCAACCACGACATTATCGCCTTCCGTATAGTTTTGCAGTTCGTGATTGCCCCATCCTGAACCGCCGACATCGTAACCCCACTTTTCCTTATCGGGCGCACCTTCATACTCAAACTCATCTGACCAGACCAGTTCATAGGTCAGGTCATCGTAATCATATTCAAATCCCTTCGCCTTAATACTTGCTGGATCAATGGTAGGAATGGCATCCGGGTCAACGTATGCATTCGAAACCTTATTTCCCGTGCGCCATCCTCCCGACTCCGTCGGGGTCGGGGCAGGTGTCTGGCTGACCTCCTCCGAAGGCATAACTTGTGTTGTGGGAGATGGTTTAGGCGTTTCCTCTCCATTTTTTTTGCAGCCCGCAAGGCATATCGCAACCGCCGCAGGAACAAACAACCTTTTTAACCGCAGTTCCATTCTCTTTCTCCTATCTTCCATTCCTAACTCCTTCCAATGCCAGACTTACAGAAACCTGCATCCCTCACTGGCATCATCTGGGATTTTGCCATTATAAATATCGCAAAACCACCGCCCCTTTCACATTTTATTCTCCAGTGATACCAGTATTTTCAATTCCTTGAATAAACCTCTTCTGCACGAACGCATACAGCACGAGAAGCGGAGCGATCGAGATAAAAGTTGCCGCCATCTTGTACGCCTCATTGATCTTAAACGCGCTTCCAGACGCGGATGCCATACTGTCAAACTCTGAGTTAAACAGACTAAGTTTTGATGGCAGAAGCTCAATGGAATTCCGAAGCAGCGTCCCTGTGATATAAGTTTCGTTCCAGTTCCACACAAAAGAAAACAGAAATACGACCAATATTGTGGAGAGCGACATCTTAATCACCACATGGTAGAATACTTTGAGCGGTCCTGCCCCGTCAATCATCGCTGCCTCGTCAAGCACATGCGGAATCATATGAAAGAAATTATTAAAAATCAGTATCAACACCGTCGAGTATACGCCCTGTCCAAGCAGCGCCATCAAAACCTGCGGGATTGGTGTTCCGATCAGGGTGAATTTAATTGTTTCCTGGAAGGAAACAAACATCATCAGTCTCGGCACCATCAGAACTGGCACCGGAATAATAAATGCAAGCAATATCATCACAAACCAAAAATGCTTAAAACGGAAATTAAAACGTGAGAGCGCATAGCCGGTAAGCGCCGAAACCACCGTTTGGCAGATTGCCAAAAGCCCCGAAAACATTATAGAATTCCACAGGGTTTTATTTATTTTTAACACACCTGCTGCCACTTTCAAATTCCCGATGGAAAACTTTTTTGGCAGCCATTCCACCGCCGGATCAATCACATCCGCCGAACTCATAAAAGTTTTTGAGATAATGCCGAAAACGGGTTTCAGGAATACAAAGCTAATGCAGATCAAAACAAAGTAGATCAGAAGCTTTTGGATTTTCGGGAACACATTTACTGCCCTGTTCTTCTTTTTCATGCCCTTCATGCTCATACTCCTCTCTTCTTTTCTTTCCTGTCCTTAAAGATCAGGAAGGCAGCGCCGATAATCAACAGCACAATCAGGCTGTAAATCCAGGCATAGGTCGCCGCGTAGCCAAGACCGCCGCTCATATTGCCGGTTGCTGTCTTAATCAGGCCGTAGACCGGGTTCGTATCGTAGGTTCCGAGCTGTGCGATCGTAAAAATCGTACATACCAAAGCGATCGGCTTAATCATTGGGATGATAATCTTCCACAAAATCTGCCAGCTATTCGCCGAATCGATCTTCGCCGCTTCAAACAGGCTCGGATTGATTTTTTGAAGACCATTGATAAATAGCACGATCGGGATTCCGGTAAACCACAGGATCACCGAAAGCTCGTCGAGCACGCCGCCAAGAGTATGTGCAAACTGCGGCGAGTAACTCTCGATCATATTCATGATAAAGAGCCCGTCATAGCGGCTGACCTCCTCCATATGCTCGGACACATTCGCATCCAGGATCTGTGACATAACCGGTCCTGACATAATGATGACCGGCAGGAAATAAATCGTGCGGAACATCCCGCGGAATTTCGTCAGCTTGCTCATCAGGTAGGCGATGATAAAAGAAACGATAATCACCACAAAGGTGTACGGGATAATCATCGCAAGAAACTCAAGCAGCGCCGGGACAAATTCCGTGTTCTTAAAAAATGCAGTCACATAATTTGCCATCCCAACGAAATCAATCTCCCATCCGCGCACGCTCGTGCGGACATCCGTGAAACTCAGATAGATTGTCGCGACAAACGGAAACAGGGTGAAGATCACAAAGCCGATAATCCACGGCAGCATGAACAGGTAACCTAAGCGGTTCTGCCTGCGCTTGTAGGCATTAACCTTCTTTTTGTTGATCTTAACCGGGGCAGCCTCCTGTTCCTTCTCGCCCTGCATTTTCGTTTCTGCAAAAGCATTCTTCCCCGCGGCTTTCGATTTGTCCTTTTCCTGCTTCTTTTCTGCCTTACCGTCCACTTCAGCCTTTGCCATCTCTTTTGCCAATGTATTTTCTTTCCCGTCTTTCTTCATCATCTCACCCCTTCCCCGGAAATTACTTCTGCGCTTAAACCGCCGACTTCATTTCCCTGCCAGGATACTGTATGATCCGTATAATTGATCACCACATACTTCACATCCTGACCATTCTGGTAAGTATTTAAAATTACACCGTCCTCAAGTACTGTGCGATCCGTCCACGCATAACCGGAAACCTTTGAAAGCACCGAATTAACACTGTTGTAGATCTCTCCAATCAAGGTTTCGTACTGCGCAAATTCCGTCGAGTACAGGTCAGAGGAAACTGTGTCTGCAAGATAGTACGACGGCTCTTTCGATAAAATAAAGGACGGCGACATATTATAATCAATCATTTTTAAAATATCGGACTGTGCATAGAACGAGAAATTGGAGTACGGCGCGTACATTTCCATCGTTCCATGGAGCACAAGCTGCAAGAACGGTACAGTATCCGTTTCAAACACATACTGAGAGGTTCCCACCGGCATCTGTAAGAAGCGATCCGTATATTTCCACAGGTACATGTTCGGGTTGACCAGATTGACCTTCAAATCATTCTTTACCCCGGCAAGCGTATCCTGATAGAGTGCGATTGCCTCCGTAATGGAGAAATCCACGCCGTCGCGGTCGTAAGTTCCCGTCAAGATATTGGAAATCCCGTCAAGCGTAATGGAAGTGCTGGTCTTTTTTAATTTTTCCACAAGATTTTTCGTCCATGCCGCCACCTTTTTTGGCGTTGCACGGCTAAAATTTGCCACCGGCACATTCTGCGGCAGGATCATACTTTCGTCCACCTCGACATACCAGGTATTGACATGTTTTGCAGCAGTATTGTAATAACCCGTCATCTCCCGGTTGATGGTCGCCATCTCGCGCGAATAAGAAATATCAATCTTTTGTTTTTCATATTTGGAGAGCAGCTCTTTAAAATCCCCGGAACTTCCAATTTTACTGGAATATTTCACCTTGTCCGGGCGGGTTAAAGTTTCACCATTTTTCTGCCAGCCAATCAACCCGGCGTTTATATTCTGGATACCATCCTGCACAAGAGTATTTAAAATATCATCCACATCCTGCGCCGTCGTCACAACCATCTGCTCGTTGCCAAGCAGCCCGTTCTTTGCGTCCGCCATAATAAAATCTAATCTGATTGGGATATCCCCCTGCTTGTTGAGAGGAGTCAGAACGCCCTGCTCCATCAGGTGTGCGCGGTAAGCTGCCGCCATTCCCGTGTAATCCGCCGCAAAACTTTTCCCGTCACTGCCGTCCCCCTCAAGGAATGTGTAGGTCATGGAAACATCGACATGCTGCGGTTCTGCCATCATGGAAAAATACCCTGCCCCCTGTTTGTTATAGACTTGGAAATACGAGAGGTTATACTCAAAACGCGGGTATCCCCAGGTGTATTTTACTTTCTTGTTTTCATCCGGGCGCACAATGATCTCCATATACTCCGCCCCGGATTCCGCATAAGCGACAAACGCCGCCTGTGAATCGCCGTGCGCGATCCCAAACACCGGCATCACCGGGTTCTTCAGCGGTACCGCATCGTTTCTGCTCGTGGTGTAATAAGTCTCCGTGCTAAGATCCGGTCCGTACACATCACCGATGTATTCTGTAAAGGACACTGCGTTGTCGGCAAAGCGGATCAGCCCGCCGCAGCCGTCCGGCACAAGGACGTAGCCTGGTGTCATATATTTTTTCTCATTTTCCCCGTATTCCCCGGTTTCTGGATTCCAGTAGGCTGCCTCGCCGCCCGATGCGCCGAGAAACGGGGTAAGCAGTACCGATGCCATCCGGCTCTTTCCCGTCCCAGCAATCTCCTCGTAAGGGATTTCATAGCGGATGGAATCTTCAAGAAATGTAATATACATCTTCATCTGCAGATCGATCGCGGAAAAATCCACATCCAGCCGCCTTGTTGCCGGGTTGTCATTCAACATGACAAGTTTGGAACTTACACCGTCCTTTGAAGCGGAACTGATGTTTTTTATGGTATCAGACTCGTAGTATTCCACAGTGACCAGGGAATTGGCAATCCCGACATAAGTTGCGTTCATGCTCGCTTCCTTAGGCTCTGCCACCGCCGCCTTTTCCTCCGGCGTCTGCGCCGCTTTTACGGCGGCAGTAAGATCGGCGGAAAACGCGACATCCGCGCCTGTCTTCCACACATAGCCGTTTCTCTTGTCCTCCACCGCGATAATATCACGGTCTTCGCGGTAATAATAACGCATCGTATTCGTTTCGTAAAGCAGCTGGTACGCATCAAGCTTCACAATATCGTATGTTACTTTATCCGGCGGCAGCTTCGTATCTCTGCCCGTCGGAAGGTAGGTTTTTGCGTGCGCCACCGTGGTGATCCCCAGAAGAAGCCCCGCCGATACAAGCGCCGCTATGATTTTTTTCTTTTTACCGGTTCCAGACATTGCGCAGCACCTCCTGTCCTACTGTGTAGAGGAATTCATACAGATCCTCACACATAATCATTACGATTACCACCATAACCGCCGCAATCATCATAAAAATAACGGTCAGAATAATACTTTTTACAGTTTCCCTTCCCGAATAGTCGTGTACAGTCAAAAATCCAAGGAAAATCAAGATGATGGACCACGCTGCGCCCACCAGCAGCATCAACGTAAGCAGGAAGGATTCATTGTATGTCATTCCGTAGGAGCACACTGTGATCAGGAAAAGTGCCACCAAAAGCGGCAGTGACCCATAAGCTGGTATCATATACACTTGAGCCAAAGTTCCGTCCCCGTCCGTGATGGAAGTCACCAGCCAGTTGCATAAAATAAAGAGCAAGAGCAGGACGAAAAATCCCACGACAATACCGCCGATATCCATATCCTCCACCGCAACATACTGATAGATAAATCCCTTCTTTGTCTGGTAGAGCATGTAGATGACAAAGAAAATCGCATAGATCGCCGTAGCCCCGACAACACTTCCCGCCCGGTGCCTGCGGATTTCATAGTACATATTAGAAGGCGACTTGCAAATCTTTTTGGCAAACTGTAAATCCCGCAGCACGGGAAGTTTTGCTATCTGCGCAGAAACTGCTTCTTTTGCATTCTTGATCCTGCGCTTTCTGCGATCCAGAAAAGAAACCACCTTCATCATAATAAATAACACAACCACAAGGATAAATACCACCGGCAAAACCTTCTGAATTTTCGCATTGCGCACTTCCCAGAACGCCTCGGAATAGTAGGATCGGTTTCCTGCAACCTTGAAATGTTCCATTGCTTCCTCATAGCGTCCGGCATGAAAATAAGCCTTGCCGACACCGTCGTGCGCGAGCACTGACATCTGGTTTAAGCGCAGTACTTCGTTCCATTTGTCCATTGATTCCTCATAGAGTCCCTGCTCGTAGAGTGCCATCGCCTCATAGACCATCAGCGCGTAATCGGTTGGTCGAAACGAGATCAAATAACCCTTATCTCCGTCCGCCGTCCACACATTACCGTCCATATCCACCGCAACACTCGGCAGGGAGGAATAAAGCCCCGCCACATCCATATTACTCTGATTGGAACCGAAGGAGAAAATCAGTTCACCGCTTGGCGAGTGGACATCCACCAGACCAGTTGTGGAACAAGAATAGATAATCCCCTGCATGTCCACATAGATATCCGCGATATTCTCGCTGATGCTGAACACCGTTTCCTTAAACATATTGCCGCCGGAGGTATTATGCTTTTTCACGGCATTTCGGAAATCCCCCATCGTCGTAGTGTAGATGATGCCCTGATGATCAAGGAACACATTGGAGAACGTCGTCGGCACGACATCAAGCATGTTCTCAAGCTGTTCCCTTGAAAAAATCAGCCGCTGCAAAGCTTCTGAGAAATTAACTTTCGACTTGTTTACGGTAAAATACCCGAGGAAATCGCCCGTGTGCGAGAGTTGAATCACACCGCTGTATACACCCTCGCCAATAATATACATATTGCCGTTCTTATCAACTGCGATCTTGTTCGGCTCAAAGTTCGTGTCAGAAAACAGTGGGGTATCCGGCTTTTCAAACGCTTCTTTTAATTCGAACTCCTTTGAAAAGCGGAATACGGTCTTTGCCCCGGCATCCGCTACATAAAGGTCACCTGCTTCTGTGACAAAGAGACCCCTAGGGGTTGTAAAACCCGCGTGGGCAAGTTCCATCTCCACCCTGCCCTCATGGATATTGTACTTTATAATTCTGCGGTTGCCGGAATCTGCGATATAGAGCATGTTTTCCCGGTCGATAAAAAGATCCTGCGGGTTTTTAAGCCCAAGATCCGTGATCGTGCGCTCTGGCAGATAAGCGTCCTGTGTGCGCACAAAATCATCGTTGTCATCGAGCGTATAGGTGTAGCTGGTCGCCTGCGAAGCAAGCACTGTGCTGGTTTCGCAAAAGCCAAGGAACAAAGAGGCAAGCAGCAGAACCCATGCTGTTCTGGTTCTTCGTTTTTTCATATTCGCCTTCCCTCCTTACTTGATTCCTGAATGGCTCATGGTATTCATAACCTGTGACTGCATACAGATAAAGATGATAAGCGTCGGCAAAAACAGGATGACCGAAGCTGCCGCCACCATTCCCTGCGCGGCAACAGTGTTGTTGGTCGCAATGGAATTTAAGTAAAACGCGAGTGTGCGCATGGAGTCGTCGGTAATAAAATTGTTCGATGCTTCAACTGCACCCCAGACCTGCTGAAAGGTCAGCACCACCGAGGTCGCAAGCGCTGGTCTGGTTAATGGGATGATCACCTTAAAAATTATGGTAATGTCATTTGCCCCGTCCATAACCGCCGCCTCAATCAAAGCGTCTGGAATCTGATCCACAAACTGCTTAACTAAGAACAGACCGACCGGCATCGCGATCAGCGGCAAGATATGCGCCCACCAGGTGTCGATCATACCCATTTTTACAATCACGATATAGCGCGGCACCGCAACCGCCGTCGGCACAAACATCAAAGCTAACTGGTTTAAGCCAAACAG
>CAMUAR010000002.1 GCA_947086895.1 uncultured Lachnospiraceae bacterium
CTGGCGGCAACTTTTTAACACATTGTAATAAAATCCATCTTTGAAACTGCCATCATCTTTTCTCTCATTTCGTCACACAAGCAGCATTGGAGAATCCTGCGCGTTACCAATTTTGAATTTTTTTCTCTATTGTGTAATCCTTTCACCAAGAGTTTTACTGAATTGGAATTCTACTCCCCGCATCCGATTGATACAGCAAAATGCATCCAGCGCACGGACTTCTTCATAAAATCGTTCTGCAGCTCCAGGAGACAATAACATGGTATCCTGTCTCTCCTTCATTTCTTTTAGGTATCTTTCTATTTTCTGCATCAGTTCCTCATGGTCCGCTTCAAGGTCTGTCAGCAGCTTTTCCATTAAATACGCCAAAGTATTAAGCTGTCCGCCTGAAATCATCGCAGTTAAATGAGTGATATCCGCGCTGTATCCATCCAGCAAAATCCTTTTTTCGTTCTCTGTTTCCACAGATTGAAAATAGAGAAACGGCTGCGATGTTTTCTTTGGAACTAAGCGGCGTGATATCTGCCATTTTGCAAAATATCCTAAATTTTTTTCCTGCGGCAAAAAACTTTTTATTTCTTTTGTGATGTCTTTTGGAACATAATCTTCCATCAAAAGCACGGTATCTGCACGGGAAAGATATTCGCTTGACCCCCCGATCACCAAAATTGTCGATACTTCTTTTTCCTCGCATAATTCATTTACGCGATCTGTAAATGGGATAATCGGCTCATGTTTGACAATAGAGCGCATTATTTTATCACGTATCATAAAATTCGTCGCGCTCTTATCTTCATCCACCAATAAAAGCTTTGAACCGCCGCAGACTGCCTCGACAATATTTGCTGCCTGAGAAACGCTTCCGCTGGCGTGCAAAGTTGAAAAACCGTTAAATTTCAGGTCGTTTTTGTTCCAATTATTGTCCTTTTGTTCTTTCTCTCCTGGATTATGCAAGAAAAATGGGGAAATATCCACATTGGAAACTGGTCTGCCGTCCTCTGCATAAATTTTCAGCGCGCTGGCGTCGGTGATCACATACTCTCTTCCATCTCCCGGAATATGATTGTAAATTCCCATCTCTAGTGCATCCAAAAGCGTAGATTTACCGGAATATCCCCCTCCGGTAATTACTGTAACTCCCCTTCGGATTCCCATTCCGCATACTGTCGTACCGTCGGAAAAAGAAATTGTGACTCTTAATTCTTTGGGCGCCATAAACGGCACCGCAGAATCCATTGGTTCCTTCATCCTGTTTTTATCCGAATCAGAGAAAGTATCGCAATCTTTTTGTTCTTTTCTTGGAAGAATACTTCCTTCTGCAACAAATGCACACAATTTATTTTCCCGCAGATACCCGCGTATTTCCTGCTGCCTTTGATATACTGTTATACACTCAAAAAGCTGTTCTTTATCGATTTTGGCCAGCTGGCTGTTTACCTGTTCCAAGATATCACGAACTGCCCGAACCGCTGCTTTTGCATTGACGGATAAAGCATTGACCAGCGGAACATGAAAATTAAGCCGAAAAATAAATGCCTTTTCTTCTTCGCTATAGCATAACCCGTTTCGGAATACAACAATCTCTCCTTCTTCCTGAGCAAAAAACTGTACCTTTTCTCTTATATTTTTATCTGTATTTCGATAAATCTCACCAAGCTCTCTGATGCGCGGCGACAAGAGCCGAAGAAGATAATTTTCTACTGGCAGCAAAGAAAACGCCGTATCTTTTCCATACTGTGCGCTGCACTTTTCAAAAACAAGCTCTCTTGGTATTCGAATATAAAGCAAAAGTTTTTCCGAATTGCGCCGTCCTGTGCCTGCAAACCAAAAACGAAGCCTTAAGTAATCAAAAATCAACGGCGGTTCCTCATCCACCAGAGATTGTTTGGTATTGTACAGCCAGTGCAGTTCATTTTTATTATGCCCCTGCATCGGCAGAAGAATCTTTTTAAATCTTTGCATAAAAGTCTTTCATCCTTTCTTCAACGCCCTTTTTCTGGTTATGTAACCAAATTGCGCAGCAGCGGATGATTCAACATCATTAAAAAATCAAAGTACTTTCTTTGCAGACAAGTTTTCTCTGGATGCCCGTGCGCACACAAAGAAGCGCACCCATACTACTGGATGCGCCAAAATAACAAATGTTATTAAAACCGTTAGAATTCGGATTACAACATAACATACTGGAAGCTGGCAAAGCACCAAATAGCCTTTGATATGGAATCATCGCATATTATTTTTCTATACAATTTTTTCATATCAATCACCTCCATACTGTTATACTGCAATCTGGTTACTAAACTATAGTAACACGCCAAACAAGATATGTCAAGCACAATTTTTTTGTTGGTACTTACTTTTTCCTCCACCATCTAAGATAAGAAAAGGTGTATTCCTCCCCCTTTTCTGCGAGCATCTTCAACAGATACTCCAGCTGTCTTGCCGTTTTTTTGTGCAGCAGCGCATGTTTTCCCCGGTTATAATACTCGATTGGATCTTGATTTGTATACTGCTCTCCCCGATAAATTTTGCCTGCTGCCACACGGTCGCAGAACATTTCAATCACATACCGCTTTGGCATCGGCACAGGCTTCAATAATTCTGTAGCTGGATTATAGTCCGTCCAATATTCGTAATGGTGTTTGTTGCGTCCTTTATGATGCATCCAGGCCTTAGAATAGCCGTAAATTTCGCGCTCTCCCTCATTCGGGCTTCTGGTTCCCTGGTAATATCTCGCCCCAACCAGAAATTCGGAAGGCATATATTTTGACAGATCATGAAACAGTCCCTGAAATCCAATTCCTGCCCGAAAACAATGCTTGATCACAAGATGTCTGTGCCTTGTAATCGTTTTAAAATGCTTTATAAAATGATATTTCCACATACAGATACTGCTACTCCTTTCTTCCCCTTTTCTCAAAATCATCAGCAGGTAAGGCGATTACAAAACTTTAAAGTCTTACAATAATCTAAAACCAGCAGCAGTTTACCTGCTTTTTTATCTTATAACTTCCTTTCCGCCCATGTATGGCCGCAGTGCTTCTGGAATACGCACGCTTCCATCCGCATTTAAATTATTTTCCAAAAATGCAATTAACATGCGCGGCGGCGCGACAACGGTATTATTTAATGTATGCGCAAAATACTTTCCGCCCTCTCCGACCACGCGGATTTTTAAACGGCGCGCCTGTGCATCTCCAAGATTCGAGCAGCTTCCGACCTCAAAATATTTTTTCTGGCGCGGCGACCATGCTTCAACATCAACGGATTTTACTTTCAGGTCGGCAAGGTCCCCCGAACAGCATTCCAATGTGCGAACCGGAATATCAAGCGAGCGGAACAAATCAACAGTATTCTGCCAGAGTTTGTCAAACCACATTGGGGATTCCTCCGGTCTGCACACTACAATCATCTCCTGTTTCTCAAACTGATGAATGCGGTACACACCTCTCTCCTCAATCCCGTGCGCGCCTTTTTCCTTGCGGAAACACGGCGAATAGCTTGTCAGTGTATACGGCAGCTTTTCTTCCGAAAGAATCTGATCGATAAATTTTCCAATCATCGAATGCTCGCTTGTTCCAATTAAGTACAAGTCCTCGCCCTCGATTTTATACATCATCGCGTCCATCTCCGCAAAACTCATTACACCTGTTACAACATCGCTGCGGATCATAAACGGAGGCACGCAGTAAGTAAATCCTCTGTTAATCATAAAATCGCGCGCATAGGAAATCACAGCAGAATGAAGTCTTGCGATATCGCCCATCAGATAATAAAAGCCGTTGCCTGCCACGCGGCGCGCAGCATCCAGATCAAGCCCGTTAAAACGCTCCATAATCTCCGTATGATACGGAATTTCAAAATCTGGCACAACCGGTTCGCCATATTTCTGCACTTCAACATTCTCGCTGTCGTCCTTGCCAATCGGAACACTCGGATCAATAATATTTGGAATTGTCATCATAATCTTTTTAATTTTTTCTTCCAATTCCGCTTCCTTTTCCTCAAGTTCCGCAAGCCGCTGCGATTGCTCGGTCACCTGCTTTTTGATCTCCTGTGCCTCATCTTTTTTGCCCTGAGCCATCAATCCGCCGATCTGCTTTGATCTCTTGTTGCGGTTTGCGCGCAGATTGTCCGCCCCCTGCTTCGCAGCGCGGTTTTCGGCATCCAGCGCAATCACCTCGTCCACAAGAGGCAGCTTTGCATCCTGAAACTTATTGCGGATATTCTGTTTGACAATCTCTGGGTTCTCCCGGACAAATTTTAAATCTAGCATAACATTCCCTCCTTTTTCACTTATAAAACAGTTTGTGTGGGTGAAACGCCCTGCCCTAAAATCAAACTAAGAAATATTTTTTCTAAGGCTGCACATTAAAAAAACTTCCGCCCTCATAATTTTATATGGGACGAAAGTTATTCCGCGTTGCCACCCAAATTGTTATAGATTATTTTCGTTCTGTTCTTGGACGATTTTCCATAACCTCTTGCCGGTAGGATAAGGACTACCACTCCCCGGCTTTCACCGGCAGCTCCGAAGTGGAAAGGCTTCTTTCTTTACCGGTTCGCACCATCCACCGGTTCTCTGGGAAATTCCAAAGCCGCAGCTTCTTCTCCGCTGATTGATATTACACATTCTAACACATCAAATTTCTATAGTCAAGAACAAAACCAAAAAGGATAACTATACAACAAGAAACCTTATTTTATACCACTTGGTAATATCCGCACCAAACCAGATTGCAGTGACAATCCCCGCTGCCAGATATGGTCCAAGTGCAAATATTCTGCCCGCATTGAAAAAGCGCATTCTAACGGTATGAACAACACAGGCATATACACACCCAAACAAAAATGCCACAACACAACTTGCAAATCCAAGATACAGTCCTGCCGCTGCCATCAGCTTAATATCTCCGCCGCCAATCCCCTCGCCTTTTGTCAGCCAGTAAAAAAACAGAAGAAAAATCGCTGCCGCCGCACCTCCTGCCGCCGCATCCTGAAAGCGCGTCCAATCAACTATTAGACGTATACTTCCCATAATTGCAAAAAGCAAACAAAATTTTGCTGGTATTTTTAATGTGTGCCAGTCAATTACACTGACTGCAAGCAATATTAAAATGGCGAAGCAAGAAAGAATACTGTCCGCAGAACATCCGCAAAATACAAACGTCAGCATCCATAAAATACCATTGACGGTTCCTAAAAGAAAAAAATCAAACCATTTTTTCAAACCGAACTTATTATTTTCTTTTCCTGTCTTTTCCCCAAAAAAGCATTGAATATAACGATGGAAAAGACTGCCCGCTATAATACCAGCAGCAAACACACCCCCGTATGTAAGTAACTTTTTCACCTTCTTTCCCAATTTTTTTATAAATCAAACGCAACCAAATCTACATACTCCGCACCTAAATACTCAACCAGCATCTTTGTATCCAAATACAGCTGCGCGCCGCGCACCCCTGCACTGACCGCGATCTTATCAAATAAAAGCGCTGTTTCATCAAAATAAGTCGGAAATTTTTTCTTCATTCCGACAGGAGAACATCCGCCCCGAATATAGCCGGTCAGACCAAGCAGCTCCTTTACATGCACAAGCTCCACCTTTTTATCTTTCACTGCTTGAGCAACTTTTTTTAAATCCAACTCCTCGGCAACCGGAATGCAGAATACAAGATATCCTCTTTTTTCTCCTTTTGCGACAAGCGTTTTAAAAACCTGTTCTGCAGGAAGCCCTGTCTGCTCGGCGACATGCACTCCTGCCAAATTGTTCTCATCCACTTCATACTCAAATACTTTATAATCAATTCCTGCCTGTGAAAGCAGGCGCATTGCATTTGTTTTTACCATAAATTTTTTCCATTTCCCTATAAATCAATCTGTTTTTGGCAGAAATTCTTCGTGCAGCGGGCGATGTACTTTCTTTCTTGTAATTTCGACAAGCTGCAGCGGAGTCATATCGACAAGCACGGTTCGCACTGGGTCCTTTAAAAGCTGTTCTCTTAAAAATAAAAGAAGTTCCTGCTTTTTTTCCTCATCCTTCGTCCCAATAAAATCGACCAGAATAATTCCCGACAAATTTCTCGCCCGAATCTGATATGCAATTTCTGCCGCTGCTTCCATATTGATTTTTAAAAAATGTTTTTCTTTGTCGCCCCGCTCTTTTACAGCTTTTCCAGTATTGACGTCGATTACGGTCAGTGCTTCCGTCGGCTCAATCACAAGACTTGCTCCGCTTTTTAACCAAACCTTTGAATCCAGATGTTCCTTTAAATGACGCTCCAAAGAATAAAGATTTGATAACGTTATCTCATCCTGGTACAATCGAAGCTTTATCGGTGATTTTTCATCGTCTAATATAAAATATTGTTCTTCTTTTTTCTCTGTTTTCTGTAATTTTATATTCTGTTTCATATATTCTTTTTTTTGTTGATTTGTAAGATACTCTTCCACAATATTATAAACTTGTTCATCGTCCGTAACAATTTCTTTGATATCCTTAGAATAACTTTCTTTCAGACAGGAAAGATAATTTGGCTCTTTTCCTTTTAACACAGAAAATGCAGCGTAGTGAATTCCATGTTCCAAAATATTTTTATATTGCAGCAACAGTCGTTTTGCCTCGTCTGCAATTTCTTGTCTATCTGCATTTTCTGCGTTTGTCCGCACAATCCAGCCGAGATTTTCCCCGGTAAAATCAGAAAACAATGTTTTTAGTTCTTCTCTTATGATAGAATCTGTAATTTTTAAAGATACTCCAACCACAGGTTTTCCGTGGACAAGCACAGCATATTTTCCTGTCAAATTAAAATTTACTGTGACTGCTGCCTGTTTTGTTTTCATTGCTTCCCGTTCCACCTGCACAACAAGCGTATCTCCCATGCAAAGTCTGCCGTCGGTGCGCGGGCTTTGCATCGCTGGATGCCCGCTGTAGTCTAATGGCAGATAGCACTCTACCCCCTCGCTGATTTCCACAAAGGCCGCATTGATATTTTTGACAATATTTTTTACTCTTCCAATGTAAATACCGCCAAGCTGCGGCTGATCTGATCCGCCATCCTCGACCGTCCACTGAACGGGCCGCTTTTCCTTGTAAAGCGCGGATACCAGCCTGTCCTTTAAATGTGTGACCAATAATTTATATTCCGCCATGGCGGTACACCCTCCAACTTTCCCTAAACTCCATTCCACAATCTAAAATCAATGTTTTTTTTGTCAAGCTTCAATTTCATGTTTTCCCACATGGTACAGCGGCACGAACTCTCTTCTCCTTTTTCCCTCGCTGATCGCTTCTCTCGCCTCCTCATGATTCATATTTCGAAGGCTTAGATCACAGTAAATTTCCATGCGATGAAACTGCAGCGCACTCTCCTTGTATGGAATATGATTTTTCGCACAGTATGCTTCCATCAAAAGTTCGGGTTTTAAATTTTCCACGCTTCCGCTTGCCAGTTTCAGAAATAACCGCATCCCATTTTTATATTGTTCGGCGTGCGAAATACCACTGCATCCTCCCTCTATATCTTCCGGCGCAAATCCCCACGCAAAAATCATCGGCTTTGCATCAACTTCGCGCCTGCCTTTCTTTGTGTTCTTCTCAACCAAAATCTTATCGCTGTCAAGAAACTCCTTTATTCCTTCCTGCATCCTAGAAAGCCACTCAGCATAAGGTTTTACAATACCAGAATGTTCTACATCCACGTCTTTTACAGATACCATATAGTCTGCACAGGACGCCAGCGACATTACGGATTCCTTTTTTGTATTTGGCTTCCACTCTGCAAGTTTTGTTACAGTATGAATAAAAAATCCCTCCGCCATCACTGCATTCAATCGCTCTTTTATCTCTTTTACTGGATATTCCAAAAGAAATTCTGCATCCATATACTCTCCGTCGCTTGTCTCGCCAAGTCCAAGCGGCGCGGCAAAATAAAGCAGCTGGTGCGGGTTAAATCCCTCGGAATAGGCGGCTTCAAGTCCCGACCGGCGAATCGCCCTCTGAAAGTAGCGCACAACATCCAAATGCCCGATAAACTTCGCCATCCCATACTTGGAAAATTTTATTCGAACGTTCATTGCCAGTCCTCCTTTCGTTCTTCATAGCACACGCCGCCGTGAAATACATTTGCACCGCAGCCCGCGCAGGCTTTGCGGCAGTTTGGTGTCACTGTCTCAGAAAGTCCTTTTTGATATTCCCGCCACAAAAATTCTTTTGTAATACCAGCGTCGATAAAGTCCCATGGAAATATCTCATCCTTTTCGCGCTCACGGCTTGTATAAAACTTAAGATCCACTTGATTTTTCTTAAAAACTTCCATCCACACATCAAATTTAAAATAATCTGTCCACGCATCATAAACACATCCTGCACGGTACGCATCATAGATGGATCTTGCAAGCCTGCGGTCGCCCCTTGCAAAAATTCCCTCCAGCATTGTAACATCTGCATCATGCCAGTTATATCGAATGCTTCTCGCGTTCGGCAATGTCTTTAGCTTTGCACTTACAATCTTCTGCTTTGCCAAAAATTCTTCTTCCGTATTCATTGGAACCCACTCAAACGGCGTAAATGGCTTTGGAACAAAAAATGAAGTGCTTGTGACAATCTGTACTTTTCCGCCTCTTTCCTCCTTTGGCAGCGAATAATATTCCTGCGCAATCCGGTTGGACAATTCTGCGATCGCTTCAATATCTTCCTCTGTCTCGGTCGGCAGTCCAAGCATAAAATACAGTTTTACTTTATTCCAGCCGGAGCGAAATGCGTCCATCGCCCCCTGCAAAATATTTTGTTCCGTCAGCCCTTTGTTGATCACATCCCTCATGCGCTGCGAACCTGCTTCCGGGGCAAATGTCAAACTGCTTTTGCGGACGTCCTGCACCTTTCCCATCACATCGAGCGCAAATGCATCAATCCGCAGAGACGGCAGCGAAATATTTACCTTCTGCCGTTCAAATTCGCGGATCAAATAATAGACAAGCTCCGGCAGTTCCTTGTAATCGCTTGAGCTTAAAGAACTTAATGTAATCTCGTCCTGGCCAGTATTCTCAATAATTTTTTTTGCGTGCTCTTTTAAAAATTTGATATCTCTTGCGCGAATTGGGCGGTAGAGCATCCCTGCCTGGCAAAAACGGCAGCCTCTAATGCAGCCTCGCTGGATTTCAAGAACCACTCGGTCCTGAACTGCCTGAATAAACGGCACTACCGGTTTTTCAGGATAAAATGTATCGCTTAAGCTCATCTCCACCTGCTTGCGGATCACAGGCTTCGCTGCCGGATGATCTGGAACAAAAGATTTTATCGTTCCGTCCGTATTGTAGGAAACTTTATAGAACGCCGGAACATACATTCCCTCTATTTCAGCCACCATAGCAAGATAATCCGCTCTGCTTCCGCCGTTTCTTTTGTTTTGTTTGTAGGCGTCTAACACTCGATCATAGACCGTTTCGCCCTCCCCAATATAAAAGAAGTCAAAAAAATCTGCAATCGGCTCTGGATTGTAAGAACATGGTCCTCCACCGATCACAATAGGGTCATCCTCTGTGCGGTCTTTTGCAAAAATCGGAATTTCAGCCAAATCGAGGATCTGCAAAATATTGGTGTAGCACATTTCATATTGTAATGTAATTCCGAGAAAATCAAAGTTTTTCAATGGATCCTGAGACTCCAGCGCAAACAATGGAATATTCTCTCTGCGCATAATATGATCCAGATCCATCCATGGCGAATACACTCTCTCGCACCAGGTATCCTCCCGCTTATTAAACATATCATACAATATTTGTATTCCAAGATGTGACATTCCAACCTCATACACATCGGGGAAACACATACAAAAACGGATTTCTATCTCTGCCAGGTCTTTCATTACAGAATTCACTTCTCCGCCGATATAGCGCGCAGGTTTCTCGACACTTAGCAGAATATCATCCGACAATGCCAATTTCCTCATGGCCTTTCCTCCATTTTTCCTTACATTCTTTATTTCAAGATGCACTCGATTTGCAGATGAAGATGCTCTCCCTTTGGTCGAGCGCAAATCGGCGCAGGTATAATATCTGACGATATTATACCATATTTTTTCTACTTCTGGAAGCTCTTCTTGAAAAAAACATACAGAGCGGCTATAATATAGGATAATCTGTGTCCAATTAGCAAGCTTGTAACGAAAAAGCATAAAAAGCACACAGTTATGTGTCCGCCATTTTTTATAGGTATGATCTTGAAGCAGAAAGGAAAAATACCATCAGGCGGCTTATGCCAAATTATGAAAGGAGTCACTAATTTATGTGGTGTCCAATTTGTAAAAATGAATACCGCGAGGGAATTACCGTCTGCGCGGACTGCAAGGTCAGCCTTGTAGATGCTTTAGACGAAACCAAGGAGGATTATGAGATACTTTCCGAGATGGAGAATGAATCCAGCGCGAAAAAGCTAATCTCCTATCTGGAATATTCCAATATTCCTGCTTTTCTGGAACCATGCGAAACAACAGATACTTTTCGCGTTTGTGTCGGAAAAAAAATGCTCAAGCAGGCAAAAAAAGCATTTCAGGCATTTTATACGGTTGAGATAACAGAAGAATTGTTAAACAGTAAGACAGATCACAAGACCGACAATGATATTGACTCTGACACGCCAAATCCTTTGGAAACCCCAACATCCACTTTTCAAGATGAAAATTTTACAGAAAGCGAAAGTTCAAAGCAAACGGCAGCTGCTTTTTACAGCGATACAGAAAATAAAACACCAAAACAAAGCAGTTTACCACAGATTGAAAAAAGTGTCAGCAACACTTATGTTTCCAAAGCGGAAAAAAGTTCCGACTATCGCTCTTCCGGTTTTACTTTCACGATTTTTGGCATTGTTGGTATTGTTGTTATGATTTTGCACTGGACTGGCGTTTTTCAATATTTTACCACAATGTCCGCCGTTATTGTCTCCATTATGTTTATCGCGTTTCTTGTTGTTGGAATAGACAGTTTCCGGCGCGCTGCAAAGGCAAAAGCCGAATCTGTAGAAGAAGAACGTTTTGTAAAAGAACTGACTGGATGGCTAGAGCAAAATCTGACGTTTGATGAACTTGCAAATACAGATCAGATAAATATGACAGAAGAAGCCAATTTTCTTAACCGCATATCAGAAATGAAAACAGTAATTAAACGGCAATTTGGCGACCTTGACCCTGGATTTCTCGATCAATTTACAGAAGATTACTACGACAATCACTTTACTTCAAACCAGTTGTAACACTTTCAAGGTTACTGTTAATAATTTCAAAGAATATTTCTTTTTTGTACTCAGTTTCTTTTTCTGATCTATCCTTAAGCATCAAGGAAGAAACCAGAGAAATTTCTCGATTCGATGATACAAAAGGCAGGGGTTTACCCTGCCTTTTTGCTGCTTTTTTACTTTTTATCGGAAGGCGCCATACTTTCCACCAGCTTTCGAGCCGCCTCTGAAATATTTGGCTGAATGGCTTCTCCCGCGTCTGTCACATTGACTGTAACATGCTGTTTTCCTTCATACCATGTATATAAAGTATTGTAAAAAACAAGACTTTCAATCTCAATATCCGCGGATGCTTTCTGCACCAGTTTAATATCTTTTAGTTCTACATTATAGTACAGTTTTAGAACAGTTTTTTGACCAAGCTCCACCAGTTCCATAGAGAGCCGACTGACTTTGACGCTCTTTGCAGAATAAGCCTTCTTCCAACTTTCTTCTAACATCTTTTCTGTATATACGGTCTTTAATGTATATTCAAGATCCGAAAGATCTCCCGCCTCTTTGAGAGGGTCTACAATTACCTGAATATTTGACATCGCCAAAAGTTTATCTTTTGTGCGCGCCTGAATGCTGTACTGTACGCTTTTGTCTTTGCCCTGGCTTGCAGACATCTCAAAAGACGGCGGCAGCTCCATCGACCAGCCATATTTTGTCACTGCTTTTGTCTTAAACTTTTTTATTGTTACGGTAAGTTCTAAAGTATCTGTGACCAACACATTATCTTTATACTTTTTGCGGTCCGACAGCCATTTATTTTTTTCACTGTTTGTCTGAAATACATACACATTTACAAGATAAGTCCCGCACTTTGACGCCCGGAATACCCCGTCTGTAACAGCCGCGTTCTGCGAGATCTCCCCCATCGGCGCAGTAACTTCATAGTACAGGGAATTGCTTGTATTTTTATTTGTACCAGCCTCTGTCCTGCAAGTGTAGGCAAGTTTGTAATCCGTCGATAAACGCAGCGCATTTGGCTGTACATTCTCGCCTGCCGACAATTTAATTTCCTTGATATTGTCCCGCACTCTGACGGTTGTTTTAAATTCTTTTTTATCTCCATTTTCATCTGTTACTGTGCAGATCACTGTTGTTTTTCCTGCACTCTTTGCGGTGATCACGCCGCTTGATTTCCCGACGCTCGCGATAGACGGCGACTTAGAGCGGTACGTAATTTCAGCTGTTTTGGGCGCGCCGGAAACCGTCAGCTGTTTTTCTGAAATTCCGCCGCTGAGATATAGAATCACGGTTGTGTCAGAGATGGAAATTTCCTCCGCCTGCACTTTTAATCCATTTCCAAACCATAAGGCTGCAAGCAGCAATATTCCTGATAAAACCAATATTCCAGAAAATACGCTGCTCTTCCTTTTGCTCTCCATAAAAGTTTTCCTTTCTGCGCTTTTTTTTCCTGTAAACGATTTGTGTCAAACCATAGACAGACACAAATTGCCGTGTGAAAAATAAATTTCTCACGAACTTTTATAACATACCCTGTAACAATATGTTCATACTTTTCATAAGTATGTAACAATTATACAAAAAAACAGCAGTCTGTGCAACCCTTTCTTTTGTTTTTCTAAGAATCTCCTTATATTTTCCATCCATAATACCGATATATAATGAGTACGTGAAATCCAAAAAATTTTTTGTATCTGAACAATCTGTATACAAAAACATTCAGAAACAAGGAGGTTGTTATGGGACTTATCGAGCGTTTTAAAAATATCCGCACAATCAAAGATCTGGTAATCGCCATTATCATTCTTATCTGTGCGGGAATTGTATTTTCTGTTGTTATGGGAGTTCTCTATAAAGTGCTTCCAGTGCTTTCCATTCTCTGGAGAATTCTTGGTATTGTATGGAATATTATATGTCTGATCTGTATTGTATTCGCAGTGCTTGGATTTATGAAAAGCATAAAATAAAGTTAAAAAAATCGGGCAGTGAAGATTTTCCTGCCCGATTTTTTAATACCGTTTTTGCAGATTTTTGTAAAAAATATTATAAAAACTTAACATCTGTTACCGAAAAATCTCTTCCAGTTCTTCTCTTGTCAAATGATTTACAAATGTTTCTTTCGAATCGATAATCAATTCGGATAATTCTTTTTTCTTTTTTTGGAGCCGAAAAATCTTCTCCTCTATCGTCCCTCTCGTTACAAGCCGAATCACATGCACCGTATTTTTCTGTCCAATTCGATAAACGCGGTCCGTCGCCTGATCCTCCACTGCGGGATTCCACCAAGGATCATAATGAATTACCGTATCTGCTCCTGTTAAATTCAAACCTGTCCCGCCAGCTTTTAAAGAAACAAGAAAAATTTGTTTTTCTCCTGCATTAAACCGTCGTACATATTCAAGACGAGTGTCAACTCTTGTCGCCCCTTCTAACAAAAAGATACTGTAATTTTTCTTTTTCATCTCCTGTTCAATAATATGCAGCATCGTTGTAAACTGAGAGAACACTAAGATTCTGTGACCGTTTGCCAGCGCGTCCGCCACAACTTCCATCAAAAGATCAAGCTTCCCGCTTCCCCCGGAATAATTATCGATAAAAGTAGACGGATGACAGCATATTTGGCGCAGCCTTGTCAAAGCAGCAAGAATTTTTAATTGAGACCGGTCAATACCGAACATACTGATCTCCGCATCCAGTTCTGCTTTTACACTTGTCATAAAGGAAACATAAACTTTTTTCTGCTCTTCCGTCAAATCGGTTAAAATCTTTTCCTCAATCTTTTCTGGAAGTTCCTTAAGTACTTCTTTTTTCATTCTGCGCAGAATAAACGGACGGATCCGACGGTTTAACTCATCCAAAGCGTCCTGGTCGTCCTTCATAATCTGCTTTTCGTACCGCTTCATAAACTTTGAATGACTCAACAAATACGTCGGCATAATAAAATCAAAAATCGACCAGAGTTCCGAGAGCGAATTTTCAATCGGCGTACCAGTCAGCGCAAAGCGATGTTTTGAGCCAAGCTGCTTTACTGCCTGGGCGTTCATCGAGGTTGCATTTTTTATAAACTGCGCTTCATCGACAAAAACCGCCTCAAACTTTAACTTTTCATAGAGCGTGACATCCCTGCGAATCAGCGGATAGGATGTAATCACAATATCGATATTTTCAAGATTTTCCAGCATCTCCTGCCGCTCCTGCGGATGCCCTGCGCAGACAACCGCCGTAAGCGTCGGCGCAAAATTTTCAAGCTCGTCCAGCCAGTTGTAAATCAGCGAGCTTGGGCAGACAATCAGATATTTTCCGCCGCTGCTCTTTTTCTGCGAGGCAATATAGCAGATTGCTTGAAGCGTCTTTCCAAGCCCCATATCATCCGCCAAAATACCGCCTAGATTATTGTCGGAAAGCATCTTTAACCACTGAAAACCGACAACTTGATACGGTCTTAACTTCGCTGTAATCTCCTTTGGCACAGAATACTCTTTTTTGACTGGAGATAAAATCCGGTCGATCAATTTTGTAAAATCCGTGTTTTTCTCCACATCATGTTTTGAATCGCGAAACGCTTCCTCAAGATAAAATGCACTGCTTTTTGGGAGTTTCAACACATTCTCGCTTATACTGCGCGACGGAAGGTTCAGTCCCTCAAGAATTTTTGACATATTGATAATATCTTCATTTTCAAGATCCAAAAAACTTCCGTCTTTCAGACGATAATATTTCTTTTTCAACTGCAGAGAGCGAAACAGCTCAAAAAGCTCTTCCTTTGAGATATCTTCATAAGAAAGTTCCATCTCCAGCAAATCGATATCATGGCTTGCACGAAGCCCGACATGGAATCTGCCGCTGCTGCGAATATTGATTTTTTTAAAATCTTCCGAATAGTACAAACTGCACATTTGGGCGAGAGTTTCTACGCCTCCCTGCAAAAAACTATAGATTGCATTGTCATCCTTTAAAAGATAAAAACTAGAATGCGGCTCAAATTCCAGTTTTTCGAGCTGGTGCATCAGCTCGTACTCCTTGTCCTTTTTCCGCACAATAATATAATTTGCAATATGTGGATCTTGAAAACAATTGAATTCATAATCGCCATAAATAAAATGCAGTTCTGCCCTGATTCCATTGTTGTATTTATCAAAGTAGATGCTTGCAGACAAATCCAGCTCAAGATAGCGTTCTTTCAGCTCTTCTGGAATTTGTATCTCCATTGTATCATGAAGTCTTGGCAGAATTTCCTCCAGAAATCTCTGCTTGTTTTCCCCCCGGAAAATAAGCGGTTTTTTCTCCCCGCCAAGCGAATTATAAAACGGAACATAATTGCGCAGAAAACGTTTGTCCGGCTGATAAATAATTCCTCGATAAAGCAGAAGCCCCCCGTCCTCAACCAGAGGAATAATCGGGTCCTTCTGTTCATAATCCAGGCAGATTGCATCCTCATACACATCCAAATCATACTGGATTTGAGGATTCTTTTTTGCAAACACAACATTTTGATAATTTTTATGGTAAAGATCCAACTGAAAATGACTTTCCTGCAATACATTAAGAAGCCGGAACAGCATGCGTTTTGATAAAATCAACTGTTCCTTGTTAAAAATTTTGGAAAGACCCGCAGTCTCCGCTGTATTTTGAATCTCTATAACATCAATCAGATAATCCAGAAGCCGTAACGACTCTTTGTCAAATTCGCTCTCGTGACCAATAAATTTAAACTCTTTGCCGAGAACAATATTCTCTCCCTTCACATACAGGCTTAAAAATCTTTTCAGCGATTGTATCTTGTAAAGTCGGTCGCTTCCAGCCTGAATTGTCAAGTATGCCCTATCTTCTTCTTTTCGAATCATAGAAGGCAATGTGATGGTTGGCACAATATGAAAAATATCACCGTTTGCACGCAGTTCTTCCTGATTGCAAAAATAGTCGAGCACTTGGTACACACGCTTTTCTTGCTGGTTTTGCGGAACCTCCATCGCAGATTTTTCCTGGTATTTTAAAAGGAACAAAAGTGCCGCGACAACATGCTTACAAGCCCCCTTCTCCTTGATATGGGACGGGCAATTACATGTATGCTCAAATGAACCGTCATTATTTTCCACAACAGAGACGAGGTAGTCAAAGCTTCCTTTTACATTCATTCGGTATTGATGATTCTGCTTGGAATAAGCGACATTATGCACACGACCCGCTTTAAAATACTGTAAACCACGGGAATATACGACATCGCTTGACGCCAGATTACGAATACCGGAACGTGATAGTGTTAGCATACAGAATAACCTCCTCAACCCTTATTCTGCTATTTTACCACAAACGCAAGGTTTTGTGTACTATTTTTTGCAATCTTTTGTATTGTTCGATAATACTTCTGCGCGCTTTAGCGCCGCATCGATATTAACACAAAAATTCTCCTTTCCTGCAAGTTTAATAAACCCGCTTTTTTCCATAACAGAATACGGCTGTTCAAGTACATGGGAAAATATCATTGTAATGCCCTGCTGCTTAAATTCTAAGAAAATGTCCGACAATGTATTCAGTGCGGTTTTATCGATCGCTGGAATACTGCGCATGCGCAGCACAACCACATCGGTTCCTTGACCTACCTGATTTTTCAGCGCAAACAGCTTGTCCGCAGCACCGAAAAACAGCGGTCCGCTCGCCTCGTAGACAAGAATATTTTTTGATACATCTTTCAGGCAGGCGATGTCAGGATCATCCTTTGTCTCAATATCCTCAATATATTTCCAACATTTAATTTCTGTAACTTCGGACATACGCTTAATAAACAGCGTGCAGGAAAGCACCATTCCAACCTCGATCGCAAGCACAAGATCAAACGCAAACGTCAAAACACAGGATGAGATAAGCACAATAATATCACTTTTTGGCGCGCCCCGATAGGCGAGAAACGCTCGGATATTAAACATATTAAAAGCCACAACAATCAAAATTGCAGCAAGGACACTAAGCGGTACAAGCTTGAGCAAAGGCATACACACAACAAGAAAAAACAGCAGTGTGACCGCGTGAAAAATTGCGGCAACCGGCGTGCGCCCGCCATTTTTTACATTTGCGATCGAGCGTGCAACGCCGCCGGTCGCCGGAATGCATCCAAGAATACCTAAAATCATATTGGCAATCCCCTCGGCGATCAGTTCCATGCTCGCTTTATGTTTTTCGCGGATTAAACTGTCCGTCACAACCGCAGAAAGCAGTGCCTGCATTGCGACAAGCACTGCGATTGTAAATGCAGGCTGTACCAACTCAAAAAAATCATCAATTTTCATAGCTGCAAGCGGCGGCATTTCCAGCGTTCTTGGTATATCGCCAAGCAGTGCGACATCCAATTTTAAGACGCGTGCGGCAACTGTTCCAAAAACAAGCGCGACAAAAGAATTTGGAATCTTTTTGTTAAATTTCGGCCATATAATAAGCACAGCAATACAAGCGGCGCCGAGCAGAACGGATGTGATACTAATTTCGTTTCTATGTTCAAAATAGGTTTCCCATTTCGCAAAAAAGTTTGTCGGCATCGACTCGATGGAAAGTCCCAGAAAATCTTTTACTTCCAGCGTAAAAATTGTAACTGCAATTCCTCCGGTGAATCCAATGGTAATTGGAGCAGGAACAAATTTTATCAGCCGTCCAAGACGAAATGCCCCGAGACAAACCAGCATAATCCCTGCCATTACCATGGCAAGCATCAATCCTTCTTCCCCATGTTTGATCAGAATTGTCTGTGTAATAATAATAAATGCTCCGGTCGGTCCGGTAATCTGAACGCGGCTTCCGCCTAACAGCGCGATAATCAAACTTGAGATAATCGCGGAATAAACTCCTTTTTCTGCCGAGACTCCGCACCCTAACGCAAATGCAATCGAAAGCGGCAATGCAATAATTGCAACGATAATCCCTGCCATTGCATCCTTCCCAAATTGATTTTTTGTGTAACCTTTTACAGCGGGGATAATCTCTGGTCTGATTTGCTCTTTCTTTTGCTTCTGCATTATGTATTTTTTCCTCCTAATCTGTGGAAAACTGCCGGATCAATCACAGCGTTTTTATTTTCTTTTGTAATCTTATACTGTCACAACATTTTTTTCAATAGGATTTCAAAAATTTGTCGAATTTCGGCATTTTTATTTTCCTGCTGCTGCTTAAAAAAGCGGCGGATATCACAGATGAATCCATGCGTCAAGCACGCGCCGAATACAATAAAAAATCGAAGGTTCCGGCACTTTATCAGCCGCCTTAAGTTCCATCTGACCAAGCTTTGTATCCCCGACATAAAAGGACACATTTCCGACAATCTGCCCTTTTGCAACCGGCGCCTTTAATGTTTTTATGTATTCCAATTCCGCTCTGCCGCTCTCCCAATCAGCAAGCAAAAGTTCTGGTATCTCATAAGGTTCGCATTCAACAACAACTTCGGTTTCTGTGCCGCCCTCAACAGAAATTGTCTGCGGAATCAACTGTTCCAGCGTGTCCTGACCACCTTCTTTATAAAGCGCGCCATCACAAAGAATATCCATGCTCTCCTCAATGCCCCGCTTTTTAAAATAGGTTAAACCGTAATCCATCAGCGCTCTTGTATCACTCCATTTATAATTTTTATTCGGCGGCCAGCCGCAGGCAAGTACAACACTGATAAGCTGAACATCGCCTCGTTGGATCGCTCCGACAAAGCAGTACCCCGCCTTTCCTGTAAAACCAGTTTTTACACCGATCGCCCCTTCCATCATATATAAAAAACGGTTTTTGTTCGACACCATACAGGAGCGTTTGCTTGTCAGTTCATCAAACTGGTAACTTGTCGTATTTGTAATTTTTATAAATTCCTCGTTCTGAATCGCGTAAGCTGCAATTTTTGCCAGTTCAATCGCTGTTGTATAATGATTTTTCCCATCCAGCCCGTTCGGCGTTTCAAAACAAGTATCGACCAGCCCAAGTTCCGCTGCTTTTGCGTTCATCATCGCACAAAAACCTTCAACGCTTCCTCCGACATGCTCTGCCAGCGCCACCGCGGTATCGTTATGGCTTTCTAACATCAGCGAATATAAAAGATCTCCCAGCCGGTACTGTTCTCCCTCCCGGATGTTCAGCTGCACGTCCGGCTGTGCCGCAGCATTCTTTGACACAGTAACAACATCGTCCATCGACGCATTTTCCAAAATAACAATCAGCGTCATAATTTTTGTCGTGCTTGCCATGGCAAGCCGCTGTTCGCCCTTTTGTTCAAAAAGAACGCGCCCCTGCGCCGCGTCATACAGACAAGCGGCACTGGCATAGAGCCTTTTGGGAACAATTTTCTCTTCATTCTCCTCTGCAAAAGCTCTGCAAGGAAACGACAGCACCATAAAAATAAGGACGGCACATAAAGATACCGCCAGTTTTCTGCAAAATTTTTTATCACAGACCATCCGCAGTTTCCTACTCTTTAAAGGTTTAATTCAGAATATGAACGCGCTGTCCCTCGTATACCAAAATTGAGCAGAGAAGTTTTTTCTGCTCCCGCAAACAGCCTGCTTACAGACAAGCAAAAATAATAATAACATGAAATCTGCCAAGATACCATATTTTCTCAAACGGTACCTTGGCAGATTTTATGTTATATATTTAAAGTTCTTCCTTCTCTGCAACCTGGCGGCTGACAAGCACAGTCAAATTTCCATTGCGGCAGCGCACTGCGTCGATAAACTCTTTCTGCCTGTCCTCTGAAATAAATTCCGCCATGTAGGTAAGCTCGAACATACTTCCCATATTGGTTGTTCGCACTCTATCTAATTGAATATTTTTTAAGTATATCGGAAACAGATCATCAAACACTTCTGTATAATCAAGGCTTTCTGGAATCACAATTTTAATACTGCGTTCATTGGATTTTTTCTCTCCAAATTTTGTGTGTTCCAACACAAACATCAACAGACAAAATACGGCGGTCACAAATAGAGAAAATGTCAAGTAACCCATTGCATTGGAAAGCCCCACTGCCATCGCAAGAAAAATCGTGCTTGTCTCCTTTGCACTTGCCGGCTGAGAGCGAAAGCGAACCAAGCTAAACGCACCCGCAGTTGCAATACCTGCTCCGACACTGCCATTTACCATCATAATAATAACCTGAACGATCACTGGAAGCAGAACCAGTGCTGTCACGTAACTTTTTGTGTACTTTCCTTTTGACATGTAAACTGCAGCAATCAGAAAGCCAAATAAAATTGAGCAGACTGTAGTAAGCACAGCGGCTCCGATCGGAAAACCTTCTGCGGAATCAAGAATACTGGTAAACATCTCTTATATTCTCCTTTAGCTCTTTTTTGTAGACGGCGCCGTACTTTGAAAAGGACGCCGGATAAATCGAAAGATCAGTAAGGGATTTTGCCAGCCAGAGCGGGTACGCTCCCGAAGCCTTGATCTCCAGCAGATAATATTCTTTTTCATACAAAAGACCAGCTTCATCTCCGCATCCAAGCGAAAGATTCTCGCGTCTGCTGCGAATATTGGAATCAAACGTGATGCGGAGTTCTTTGTCGTTTTTCCCATACCATGCTGTTCTGTCATAAGCGAGATACAGCTTTGGCACCGGTTTATAAAATTTTAGAAAATAGTCAATTTCCCGCAGAATCTGGGAATCTTTTGCCGGATACACTCCGCCAAGCAGATAATCCTCCGCCTCAGAAAGCGTCATTGAAATCCGGCGTTTATAGACAATTCCAGCATACTTTTTCTTAATCTCCAAATACACCCTGTCCCCCGCCTGCGGAACTCCATAACTTCTTAAACGAAGCTTTTCTTTGTACGGCGGCTTTTCATTGGAACGCCTGACAAGCTCGTCCGTCTCTGTATCAAAATAGATATTACATATTTTTGACAGTCCGTATTGATCCACTTCCATGTATGGGATAATGATCTTTAAAAATTCGTTGTATTTTTCCGAGTCTAATATGTATTTTTTCTCAACTCTTTTAAATACGCCGCCCTCCGCCATTTACAGCCCTCCTTTTCTACAGCAAACAATACACATCCAACAAAATAATCTTATCAACAGCCTGTGTATAATTTGTGTAGCGAAAATGGAAAAGTTGTGAATTCTCTACGGAGTAATCTCCAGCGTTGTCTGTGCTTCCTCCTGAGCCGCAATTCGGAAATCCTCCACCCTCTCCGGCTCAACTTCCGGCAATTCCTCCAATGATGCAACGCCGAAACTGCGCAAAAAGTCTTCCGTTGTTCCAAATAAAATTGGTTTTCCCGGCGCATCCAATCTGCCGACCTCACAGACTAAGTTATATTCAATAAGTTTATTTACTGCATGGTCACATTTTACCCCGCGGATTGTCTCAATCTCCTGTCTTGTAACCGGCTGTTTATATGCGATAATCGAGAGTGTTTCCAAAAGCACGTCCGTAAGGACGTGCTTTTTTGGCACATGAGCAATCTTTACAAGATACTCATACATAGATGCTTTTGTACAGAGCTGAAGCGAATTCTCCAGCTCAATCATATGAATTCCCCTGCCCTCTTTTATATATTCTTCCATCATGCTATGTGCCGTTTCCAGCACATCCTCTTCACTTACATTAACTGCCGCAGCAAGCCGCGAAATTTCAACGGCTCCTCCCATCGCAAAAAGAATGGCCTCAATCGCCGCCTCAAGTTCCTTTTTCTCCATTATGCACTCCCACTTTGCTCAACCGGCGCCACAACCGGTGCCACATCCTGCGCCAAATAGTCAATTTCAATATCGTCAAACAGCTCTTTTTGGCTGACGGCAACCCGCCCCATCTTCATCAGCTCCAGCACGCCGAGAAATGTTACAATCACTTCCATCTTTCCGGTCTGTTTTAAAAGCAGTCCGCGAAAACTAAAATGTTTGTGTCTCAGACCGTAAAACTGAATCTGCATAATCTTATCCGAAAGGTTGATTTCTTCCTTCTCAATTCTTCCGAACTTGCTGCGAATCGGATCAATTTTATCCGTCTGCCGCTTAATAACAGATAAAAAAATGGCATGCAGCTTTGGAAGTGTCACATCGGAGAGCAAAGTTTTAACATCAACTTCCTCTTTATAATCCTCAATTTCCGACGGTATTGTTTTTTCTTTAAATAACATCATTGAGGCATCCAGCTGCCGATCCTTTAATTCCTGAGATATGTATTTGTACATTTTATATTCCAGCAGCCGTCTTACCAGCTCCTGGCGCGGATCAGACTCTTCTTTTTCCTCTTCCTCATTTTTTACCTTTGGCAAAAGCATCTCTGATTTCATTCGCAGCAGCGTCGATGCCATCACAAGAAACTCGCTCATAACATCAAGATTCCTGCTGTTTAACTGCCGAATATAATCCATATACTGCTCGGTTATCTGAACAATCGGTATATCATAAATATTTATTTTGTTTTTATCAATCAAGTGAAGCAGCAGGTCAAGCGGTCCTTCGAACGCCTCTAGTTTCACAGATATTCCCATAATTTCCTCGCATTCTGCCAAACAGTATTTTCATCAGAGGAATGTTTGGCTGCACAACAACATTCACAGCCATAACTATACCGATTTGAAAGTTTATTGTCAAGATTTATCTCCCAAAATACTTCTCCCACACACTTTTCAGCGCATCGGAGTAAGTCGCCTCCTCCACCGCCGCGGTTGTTATAAGATCAACGCTTCCAAGTTCTCTGCCCGCGCATGTAAAAACTGCGCGTCCCGCTGTAGTACCAATTTCAAACGGGGCAGTCAGCACTTCGTTGTATTCCAGCACTACCTCAATCTTTCCAAGCTCCACCCCAGCATCGCATAAATAGGTAAAATCCTTCGCTGGAACAAGTGGTACTTCCTTTACTACTCCATGCTGAACAGGCATGTTTTCAATGGAAATCCCAGAAAAATCATTTTGGTATAACTGAAAATTTGCAAAGCCGTAATTCAACAGATCCGCTGCTTCGCGAAACCTTGCCTTTGTATCCGGCGCCGCCATAATCACTGCAATTAAATCCATGCCGTCCCGCCGCGCAGTTGCCGAAAGACAATATTTCGCAAGCCCTGTAGAGCCAGTTTTCAATCCTGTAATACCCTGGTAAGATTTAATTAACTTATTTGTATTTGTCAGCCCGAACTCGGTTTTTCCTTTGCTTGTCGTATGGACAAATGTATCCATCCACACAGTAGAATAATTGCTGATTTCAGGATGTTTTGTAATCAGTTCGCGCGACATCAAAGCAACGTCAAGCGCACACGAGTAATGCCCATCCGTATCAAGCCCATAACAGTTTACAAAATGGGTATTTTCCATCCCAAGCTCTTTTGCGCGCGCGTTCATCTGCTCGACAAACGCCGCTTCCGTTCCCGCGATAAACTCTGCCATCGCCACGCTTGCATCATTTGCGCTTGCAATGCTGATACACTTGATCATTGTATTTACATCCTGCTTCTCATTTGGTTCCAAATAGACTTGAGAGCCTCCCATCGACGCCGCATGTTCACTGACGCTCACCTCATCGGTCAGAGAAATCCTTCCATCCTCAATCGCCTCAAAGATCAGCAGCAACGTCATAACTTTTGTAATACTTGCCGGGCGAAGCTTTTTGGTCGCTTCCTTCTCATACAAAATCTGCCCTGTCGAACCCTCCATCAAGACAACCGCCTCACTTGTAAGAACCGGCTCCTCTGCCATCATGCTTGTAAAAGGATCGATTTTTATCACTGCAAGCAAAATACAGAAGGCAGCAACTCCTTTTTTCCATTTCATCGCACATATACCTCTATCGATGCTTTTTGTATATTGTACGGGCTAAAAGGGTATTTTATGCTGACAAGTTACTGTACAAATTCCATAAGTTTCTCTTCCTTTTCTTTATAATCCTGCTCTGCGACAGCCAGCTTTGCTTTCAGTGCGTCCATCACGGGTTCCATCTTTCTTCGAAACTCCATAATTTTGTACGCTGCACTCTCAATTCGCTTTAATACGGCACGATTTGAAAAAATCCCGTCGAAAAATAAATCTGCAAATTTCATAAACCCGCTTATACCAACCTCCAAATCTTCTGGAAGACTTACATCAATCAGTTCTTCCTTAAAATGCTTTATCTGCACCTGCAAATCTTCCACGCGGCGCTCTGCGGCATGTAGATAGGAATATTTGTCCATCTCTGCTTTCCACCCGCCGCCGTAGAAGTCAATTCGTCCGCACTGTTCTGCACGGTCTAACTGAGTTACAATATATCCTGCCACCTCATAAGCTGCATTTCCGGCATTTACAGCTTCTCTCAGTTCTTTTACATAATCCGCAGCAAGTTTTACTTCCTCTTTCAGCCTGTCAAATTCCGTGCTGTCCCCCTCAAAGTTTTGTTCAAAAAACGTTATTTTCTCCTGCTCTAACTGCTTATAACGCCTTTGATAGCCTTTTATTTTTAAAATTTCATTTTCATAAAAACGGACGTTCGCCTCCGCTTCTTTCTGCTGTTTTCTCACCTGTTCCAGCTGTTCTTCGGCTTTTTTCGCTTGCTCCTTTTTTTCTGAAAGCGTCTTTTTTCTTCGAAACAAAGGACAATATAAAATGGATTTCAGTCTTCTTTCTTCGATCAATCTTATCTGCTCCGACAATTTTTCATGCTCTGCAGCAATGATTCTTGCCTGTCTTGCAATTTCCTCATATCGGATATTCTGCTTTCCAAGTTCCGTTTTCCACACGTTTTCTTTGCTTAGTTTTTGCTTTAATTCAGACAATTCTGCCATTGTATCCTTCTCCACCCTAACCTCCATATCGCAGCTTTGCTTCCACTCCAATCTGAATGAGAATGCCGCTTTTTAGATATTCTTTTATGCGAGACTTAGAACTTTTTATTCCAGCCAGATTTCACTGCTGTCTTTGTTTCTTGTGGCATAAATCTTCTTTAACTCGCAAACAACTTCTTCTTTTGAGCAGAGAAGTCCTTCTTTATGACTCAGTGCAAGATACTTTACTTCCAGTCCGCAGAGCAAATCGATCTGTGCTTTTAAAAGCTGGGCATTGTAAAATGGTCTCCCGTTTTTCGCCGCACAGTAACAGGCATCTCCACAGAATGCATACTCTCCATAACATAGAAGAATGCTTCCCTTTGCGTGAACGGACGGAATCGGCATAATGCGCAGTAAGGAAAGACATAGTTCCTGATTTACAACAATACCCGCTTTTGTATATCGGACGGTTTCTTTTCCCGCATACAGCTCGTCAAATGTTATCCTGCTTAAATTTGCTGTATGGTCTGTATGAAAATGCGACAATACAACAATTTTCTTTTTTGTGATATTCTCAATTACCGACCGCGCTTTTTCGCTGCTGCCAACATCATAAACACAAATAAAATCCGGTGTTTCAATCAAGATTACATCCGCCGACAGCGGCTTTTCACTTGCCGGAAGATATTTGATATTTTCACAAAGCTGTTTCAATTCTTCCATAAATAAATTACTACCCCCGTTTATTTTTCAGCTGTTTTAACTTTACTATAAATAAATTACTGCTCTCTTTTATGTTTCGTTTGCTGCTGGTGCCTTTAATTTTGAAAGAATCGCAAAAAGCGCGATACCAAGCGCGACAATGCCGACGGAAATAATCTGGGACGTGGACATCCATCCAATGCTGCCCCGGTAATCATTTCTTAAAAATTCTACAAAAAAACGCCCTATGCCGTATAAAATTAAATAGGCAGAAGCAACTTTGCCGCTTTTGGGACGCTTTGAGGCATAGAACAATAAAATCCCGCAGATCAGAAAATCTCCCGCAGATGAAATCAACTGTGTTGGAATCAGTTTTACTCCGTTTGGCGCAAATTTTGAACTTCGAAACACAATGCCGTACCACGCGCTTGTTTCTCTGCCGTAACAGCACCCTGCAAAAAAACAGCCGAGCCGCCCAAGCCCCTGCGCCAACGCAACCGCCGGCATTACAAGATCAAAATAATTTAAAAATTTTACCTTCTTTTTTTTGCAGTAGAGAAAACTTACAAGAATACCGCCGATAATACCGCCGTAGACAACATACCCATTTTTAAAATCCCACAGGATCGAAGGATCTTTTATAATGGCCGGAAGTTCGACAATATAATATAAAGCCCTTGTCCCGACAAGCCCGCCTGCGATCGCACAGTAAAAAATTCCCCATAAAATATTTTCATCCAGCCCGAATTTTTTGCTTCGGTAAATACATAGATAAAGCGCGGCGAGAAATCCAAGCGCGATCATCAGCCCGTACATATGAATGGTAACAGGTCCAATTGGAATGTCATTAAACATAATTTTATCCTCTCTATTCTATACTTTTTAACGATTCGATCATGTCGATCCGTCTTAGTTTAAAATGCATTATAACTCCAACTGCCGCCGCAAATAATACAGTGAGCAAACTGCTGTAACAATAGCTGGCAAACTTAACGGTATGTCCGAACATAACCATATCAACCTCGCATGTTGTGATTACAAACCCATGCAAAGTTTTTCCAATCACAATGCCAAGAACGATGCCAAGCAGCGTTAAAAGCACATTTTCCCGGTAGACATAGCCGCTCACCTCGCTGTTGTAAAAGCCGAGTACTTTCAATGTGGCAAGCTCGCGTCTCCGCTCGGTAATATTGATATTGCTCAAATTGTAGAGCACAATAAACGCCAGCAATCCCGCGCATATAATAAGTACGTAAGTAATTACATTCAAACTCTGAAGCATATCGTCAATTTTCTGTTGAAATGTCTCGGTCACTGTGACGGATAAAATACTGTCATACTTTTTCAGAAAATTTGCAGCAAGCGTATCGCCGTTTACACCATCCTGAAACTTCAGATAACATGTATTATATTCTGGTTCTTCCCCAAACAGAGAACGATAATAACTTTCAGTAATAAAAATATAATGATAAATATAATTCTCCACCACCGCGCCGACAACTGCTTTACAGCGTTTTGATGTATCGCGCACAAGTTCTACAGATTCTCCAGATTTTATTTTCAGCATACCCGCCAGTTTTTCTGTTAAAAAAATAGTATGGTTCTCTATGATATATTCTTTTTCAGATTCCCTGTCACGGAAGTTAAAAAATTTCTGAAAGGACTCTGCATCCGGCAGAACAATAATCGTTGCTCCTTTTGTCGCGCCGTCCGCAGAAACATCAATCGATGCTTCACGCACAAGCGACGCTTCTTTCACTCCGTTTTCTGTCTGAACTTGTTCCAGCAGTTGTTTTGCTTCTTCATGCTTTGTATCAAGCGAAATCGAAGCATCGTACAGCCAAAGTTCTTTATACTGTATTTGCGCCATCTCGCCGATCGAATCTTTCAGACCAAACCCAACCAAAAGAAGCGCCATACAGCAGCCAATTCCAACAACGGTCATAAAAAATCTCTTTTTATAGCGAAACATATTGCGCAGCGACGCTTTTTTTGTAAAGCTTAACCGCCTCCAAAAAAATTCGATCTGTTCTAAGAAAATACGTTTGCCTGACTTTGGCGCTGCCGGGCGAATCAGCACTGCCGGCTGTTCTTTTAATTCCTTAAGACATGCTGCCACAGTCGCTGCAAGCGTGCAAGATACCGAAAGCAAAATCGCCAAAACGGAATAGTACCAATGAAGCGGCATTACAACATCGGGAAGATTGGTATATACAAGCTTGTAAGTTGTAATAACAATATACGGAAATATTTTTCCGCCGATCAAAACCCCCGCTACACTGCCTGTAAGTGTCGCATACAGCGCGTACTTTATGTATTTCCCCGCAATATCAAAAGCGCTGTAGCCAAGTGCTTTTAACGTCCCTACTTTTGTGCGCTCCTCGTCAACCATGCGCGTCATTGTCGTCAGACTGACAAGTGCTGCGACAAGGAAAAAAATTCCTGGAAATACCAGGCTGATCGCGTCCATCCGGTCGGCATCCTGCCCAAAACTAACGTAGGATTCCACCGTATCCCGACCGAGAAGATACCATTTTGGAAGCGCAAGTGCTGCGGTTTCTTCGCGCTTTTCCTCAATCTTTTTGTACGCATCCTCAATCTGGCGCCTGTTGTTCTGCAAGTTACTTTCATACTGCTGTTTTGCCAGAAAAATCTCGTTTTCCTTCTGACGCAGTTCCTCCTCCTTTGCATCCAGTTCGGACTCAGCCTGGTCAAGTTCCTCCTGCGCTTGTAAAAGCTGCGCTGGATCACCGGCAAAGATATACGGCAGCAATTCCCTTTGTTCTTTTAATTGGTTTCTCGCATCAGCAATCTCCAAAAAACCGTCTGCAATCTGTTTTTCTCCATCCGAAATTTTCTGCCCTGCATCGAAAAGTTCCTGCTCTTTTTCTTCCACTTCAATTTTTGCTTGATCCATCGCGCTGTATGCCGTTTCTTTCACATTGTCCAGCCGAAGTTTTGCGCGCTGCTCCCCGACAAGCTCAATCGCTTTTTTGCGAAACTCTACTTGATTGTCATACTCGTCGCTATAAGAATCCAATTCTTTTGTGCCGTCAAAGACCACATAAAGTTCCGTAAAATAATCCGGGATAAAATTTTCTTTTGAAAGTACAAGATACCCTGCAATTCTGCCGTTTCCAATTGCTCCGCTCCCGCGCGCAGCAGACATATAACGCCCTGTAGAAACTGTCCCGACGATTGTGACAAGAGTCTCGGAAAGCGTGTCGGAAAGATCCAGACCATCTCCTGATTCCAGCGCGATGGTATCTCCAATATGATATCCTCTTGCCGCAAGAAATGTCTCGTCCATCGCACATTCGGCAGTACTTTCTGGCAGACGTCCTGCTGTCACCAAGTAAGTGTTGATCTGTTCTGTCACAGGATACAGCCGCACAACAACTTCCTCATCATTACAATGCACCAGCGCATCTTGTACATAAGCGCCCTCCGCCGCATATACCCCGTCGGTTTCTCTTACAGCCGCCAAATCCTCCTCTGTCAGTCCCAATGCTGATACAATCCGCAAATCCATCATACGGGTTTTATTGTAAAAAGAATCCGCCGATAAAAGCATATCTGTTTTACACGCCCGAAGTCCTGCAAAAAATGCAGCACCCAGTGCGGAAATCAATAAAATAGACAGAAAACGCTGCAAGGAATCGCGAATTTCTCTATGAAATTCTTTTCTTAATGCACGCTTCTTCATGAAAATCCTCCATGCCTATTCTAAAATTGCCAGAACATGTTTTGCTGGAACTACTTGTTCTTTTGAAATTGTAATTGCAGGGAGCAATCGGTCGCGCGCGGCGACTGCCTTTTTTTCCTCCGACGTATAAAGTACAGCAATGATCTGTCCTGCTTCCACGAAATCTCCAATCTTTATGCACATTTGAATCCCTGCGGCAGGATCAATTTTATCTTCTTTTTTCTCTCTGCCTGCGCCAAGTACAAGGGACGCCAGCCCAATCTGCTCGGTATCCATCGAAGAAATATACCCCGAAGCAGAAGCCTTCACCGGAAACTTGATCGGTGCTGTCGGAAATTTCTGCGGCTCTCTTGCATAAGCAGCATCGCCTCCCTGCGCCTCGATAAACTCACAGAATTTTTCAAATGCAGAACCGTCTTTTATCGTTCCTTCTGCCATCTGATACCCCTCGTCAAAGGATGCTGCTTTTCCTGCTCCCACAAGCATCTGCGCCGCAAGCGTGCAGGATGCATCCATCAAATCCTCCGGTCCGCACCCGTTCAGTGCGTCGATCGCTTCTTTTACCTCCAAAATATTTCCAATATTATTTCCAAGCGGCTGATTCATATCTGTTACAACTGCATAAGTCTTTCTTCCCGCGCCATTTCCAAGATCGACCATCTGTTTTGCCAAAGCGACAGAATCTTCTAAAGTTTTCATAAATGCTCCGCTGCCCGATTTGACATCAAGCACAATCACAGACGCGCCCGCCGCAAGTTTTTTGCTCATAATACTGCTCGCAATCAGCGGCATACTGTCCACCGTCGCCGTCACATCGCGCAGCGCATAAATCTTTTTATCCGCCGGGGCAAGGTTTGCGGTCTGAGCCATCACAGCCAGCCCAATCCGATTCACCTGTGAAAAAAACTCCTCCTGCGTCAGCGCAGTTCGAAATCCCGGAAAGCTCTCAAGCTTGTCAATGGTTCCTCCTGTATGTCCAAGCCCGCGCCCTGACATTTTGGCAACTGGAACTTTAAGCGCGGCGACCATCGGAGCTACAACAAGCGTTGTTTTATCCCCAACGCCCCCAGTGCTGTGTTTGTCAGCTTTGCAGCCATGAATCGCAGACAGATCAAGAATATCGCCGCTTTCCGCCATCGCCATAGTAAGCGACAGCGTTTCTTCCTCCGTCATCCCCTTTAAACACACCGCCATCAAAAACGCAGACATCTGATAGTCTGGAATTTCCCCTAATGTATAACCGTCCACAAGAAATTTGATCTCCTCTTTCGACAGCGCAAAACCAGATTTTTTCTTTGAAATACAATCGTACATCCGCATCCGTATTTTCCTCCCCATTCCGCCGCACAGGGCAGCATTTTAATTTGCCAAAGCTTTAAACTATAATTTTTTATGAAAACATTCCATCGTTTTACAAGCCTTATAACAGCAAAAATCTTCCTTATCTTTCTAAGCGATGTCCATTTTGAAAAACCAGAAATTTATAAGTTTCAACGGTCAGATACTATATTACCACAATCAAGCCCGATTCTACAAGAGGACGGCACAATTTATCAATAATTGTCAAATCGTTCCTTTTTCTTTCTTGACAAAAGAATTGCTCCGTTTTAGAATAAAGCAAGTTGGGTCTTTGTCAGATCCTAATTCCATGAAAGGTTGGTATCCATCATGAGTTTCCAATTTATAAAAGAAGTTATATCTCCCAAAGAGTTAAAAGAGCGCCTTCCGCTTTCGGACTATGCATCTAAAATAAAAAAAGAGCGCGATGAAAAAATCCGTGAAGTATTTACTGGCAAATCGGACAAGTTTCTTGTAATTATCGGACCATGTTCCGCAGATAATGAAGATGCGGTACTTGACTATATGCACCGCCTTGCAAAAACAGCAGAACAAGTGGCTGATAAAATTATCGTTATCCCGCGTATCTACACAAACAAGCCGCGCACAACAGGCGAAGGATACAAAGGGATTGTCTCTCAGCCAGACCCGGAAAAAAAGCCGGACTTTCAGGAAGGGCTTCTTGCAATGCGCCGGATGCATCTGCGCGCCATAGATGAAACTGGTCTTACGGCGGCGGACGAGATGCTCTACCCGGAAAATTGGCTCTACATTGATGATATTTTATCCTATGTTGCCGTCGGCGCCCGCTCGGTTGAGGACCAGCAGCACCGCCTTACAATCAGCGGCATGGATATTCCTGCGGGAATGAAAAACCCAATGAGCGGCGCGCTCTCTGTTATGATGAATTCTGTGATCGCCGCGCAGGGCAGCCACACGTTTCTCTACCGTCAGTACGAGGTAAACACAACAGGGAACCCGCTTGCACACACAATATTGCGCGGTGCTACTAACAAGCACAGCCAGAATATTGCAAATTACCATTATGAGGATCTTATGCGCGTGCTTGAAATGTATCAGGAGCGGCCGCAGCTAAAAAATCCAGCCTGCATTGTTGATGCAAACCACTCAAACTCCAACAAGCAGTATGCAGAGCAGCCTAGAATTGTAAAAGAAGTGCTGCACAGCCGCCGCGTAAACCCGGATATTGAAAAACTTGTCAAGGGTGTTATGGTAGAAAGTTATATTGAACCTGGAAACCAAAAAATCGGTGAACATGTCTATGGAAAATCCATTACTGACGCCTGCATTGGCTGGGATACAACAAGAGAACTTCTTCTTGAAATGGCAGATATTTTATAGAGGATATCCTGCGTTCGCGATATCATTGCTAAACATATTTTTTATATCCTTGCTGAATCTTTAAAACATTTCTTTAATCAATGTACAAAAAGCAGCCGGAATCTTAAGTTCTCTTCCAGATTCCGGCTGTTTTACAACACAAATCCTTTTTGCAGAAATGTATTTTAAGATTTATACCCTCTTCATATATTCCCCGGTTCTTGTATCAATCTGAATCTTGTCCCCCTGGTTGACAAAAAGAGGTACATACACCGTAGCACCCGTCTCTACAACCGCCGGTTTTGTCGCGCCCTGCGCGGTATCTCCCTTAAATCCCGGCTCTGTATCTGTGATTTCAAGCTCCACAAAAAGCGGCGGCTCAATGGAAAATACCTGACCCTGATGAGAGAGCATTTTTACCATCTCGTTCTCTTTTACAAATTTTAATGTCTCTCCGATCTGATCTTTTGTCATCGCAACCTGGTCGTAAGTTTCCACATTCATAAAGTTGTAAAAATCTCCGTCCGCATACAGATACTGCATGTCCGTTCTCTCAATATGCGCCTGCGGATATTTCTCTGTCGGGCGGAACGTTCTTTCTGTCACACCTCCGTTTTTGATATCCTTCAGCTTCGTTCTGACAAACGCTGCGCCTTTTCCCGGCTTTACATGCTGAAACTCAATAACTTGATAAACTGCATTGTCAATCTCTAATGTGATACCGTTTCTAAAATCACCTGCTGATATCATAAAAAGTCCTCCTTAAAATAGATTACGTTATAGTCTATATGATTTTCCTGTTTTTTTCAACTGTTTTTTTATTTTTTGCCGGATCCGCCGCTTTCTCCATTCTATTTTTTTATTTCCATAACCAGCGCGTCCATTGCAAGCAGATACCCTTTTAGCCCAAGACCGACAATCTGCCCGGTACATACCGGCGCGGTCACAGAAACATGCCGGAACTCTTCGCGCTTATGCACATTTGAAATATGCACTTCGATAATCGGACAGAGAACGGAGGCAAGCGCATCCCGAATCGCATAGCTGTAATGCGTGTAAGCGCCTGGGTTTATCACAATACCGTCCACCTTGTCCAAGTACGCTTTCTGAATCCGGTCAATAATCTCCCCCTCGCTGTTGCTCTGAAATGTTTCAAGTTCTATCCCAAGATCGTCCGCCTTTTTTTGCAGCATCTCAAGCAGATCCTTGTAATCTTTGCTGCCGTAAATTCCTTTTTCACGAATGCCAAGAAAATTTAAATTTGGTCCGTTTAATACTAGTATTTTCATAAATGTGTTATCTCCTCCTTTTTCGACTGTAAATTATATTATTTTACTGCCGTCTCCACCTCGTTGATAATCTCGTAAAAAGATTTGCCATCCGTCTCGATCACATAGTCCGCAGCAGCCATATATTTTGGCATTCGCTCCGCAAACAGCTTTCGCACTTTTTTTTCTTTATCTTCTCCCATCAAAAGCGGTCTTGTCGTATCGTTCTCAAGCCGTGCAAGCGTTTCTTCCGGCGTCACCTTTAAAAAAAATACTGTGCCGATTTTTTTTAAAAGCGCGGCGTTTTCTGCGCACAAAGGCATTCCGCCCCCTGTAGCAAGCACCATTTTTTCTTTTTTCTGTATGAAACGTTCCAGCAACATTGTTTCTCTTTTTCGAAATTCTTCCTCGCCTTCCCTCTCGAAAAATTCACTGATTGTACAGCCAAATTCCTCCTCCAAAACTTGGTCTGTATCAATAAGCGGGCATTGAAACACTTTTGCAAGTTTCGCGCCGATACTCGACTTTCCACATCCCATAAAACCAATCAAAACAATATTTTTCATTTTTTCTTTTATTTTCCTTTTTTCTTTCTATAAAAATGCAGCACAATTTTTTCCAGTTTACGTTTTAATACAATCTGAATCTCCTCATGTTTGGCAACCGGCTTAACCAAGTACGATGTAATTCCAGCTTTTTTTGCTCCCCAGATATCTGTAAATAACTGATCTCCAACAAATATTGTATTGCCTGGATTTGTATGCATCTGCTCCATCGCCCGCCGATAACTTTTTGGAGAAGGTTTTCCCGCTTTATAGATATAAGACACTTTCAGCCTGCGGTTAAATCGCTCCACACGTTCTTTCTTATTGTTTGACAGCAGAGTAATGGAAAAACCAATCGCTTTCAGACGCCGAAAAAGGCACACTGCTTCCCCCGTCGCATCCTGATTATGTTCCACAAGCGTATTGTCAATATCATAGATAATACCTCGCACCCCTTTTTGATACAATTCCTCATAAGGAATTTTGTAAGCGGAATCCACATCATAGTCCGGGTAAAATTTTTTGAACATACTGCGCCCTCTTTCATCTGTAATGTTATTCCAATTATAAACGATTCTGATACAAAGGGCAAGTTGAAATCAAAGATTTCCGCGCGATAAGAAAAATAAACTTTCGATCCGGCAGACTAAAATATTATAAACTTCTATTCTTGATTATTTTTTCTCTCTGCGCTATAATAGAGGAAGCGATTGGAAAACCTGGTGTTGAAAATTTTTATGGTACACAAAACTACATAAGAAAATTTTTTCAGCGCCGCAGGCAATTCCTCGGCACACTTAGAAAGGGGTATTACAATGAACGATTTTACTGAAGTATTTTCCTTAAAAGGAAAAATTGCGTGGGTTACTGGCGCTTCTTACGGTATCGGCTTCGCTATTGCAAAGGCTTATGCAGCGGCGGGCGCGACAATTGTATTTAACGATATCCGCCAGGAGCTTGTGGACAAAGGACTTGCCGCATACGAGCAGGAAGGGATCAAGGCTTATGGCTATGTATGCGATGTCACAGACGAAGCCGCTGTCAATGCACTTGTCGCCACAATTGAAAAGGAAGTCGGCGTCGTTGATATCCTTGTCAATAATGCGGGTATTATCAAGCGCATCCCAATGTGCGATATGACAGCGGAACAGTTCCGTCAGGTGATTGATGTTGATTTGAATGCTCCGTTTATTGTATCAAAAGCTGTAATCCCGTCAATGATCAAAAAAGGGCATGGCAAAATTATAAATATATGTTCTATGATGAGTGAGCTTGGCCGCGAGACCGTCTCCGCTTACGCTGCGGCAAAAGGCGGCTTAAAAATGCTGACAAAGAACATCGCGTCAGAGTACGGTGAATTTAATATCCAGTGCAACGGTATTGGACCTGGCTATATTGCAACACCGCAGACCGCGCCGCTGCGCGAAACACAGCCGGACGGCTCAAGACATCCGTTCGATCAGTTTATCATCGCAAAAACTCCGGCGGCGCGCTGGGGCGAAGCCGATGACCTTCAGGGACCTGCCGTATTTTTGGCATCGGATGCTTCCAACTTTGTAAACGGTCATATTCTCTATGTTGACGGCGGTATTTTAGCATATATCGGAAAACAGCCGTAATCTTTATCAGAAAATTTCAGCGGACAGGAAGATATTTTTCACTCTGTCCGCTGAGACACACTCTAGGTCAGCTCTGTAAGTATTCCATCAGCTCCGGCAGTCTCGCCAAAGCTTCTCTTTTGCCTTCTTCATACAATTCACGAAGTTTTTTCGTATCTTTTTCTGTTCTCGCCACGGTCACTGGTTTTGATGGACGAATCAAAAACATCCGTTTTCCGGCGGACAGCTGTGCGATTTCTCTCTGCATTTCATTGTAGTGTTCCGGCATTTTTAAAAGCTTAGACACAAGTTTTGGATACCTGTGATAGCGTCTTTTGTACGCGACAGCCAAAGCTCTTGGAATCTGCGGTTTGCGAAATCCCTCCTGCCTTGTCAGCACGGCAACCACTTTTTGATAGCCCTGTCCCATTGCTCTTCGGTATGCAATTGGGTCAGACACACCCCCGTCCAAATATCGCTGCTCATTTAAAACAATCATCGAAGATAAAATCGGCATACTGCAGGACGCGGCGGCAGCTTTGATAATCTCCGCCTCTTTTCCCTTTTCAAAATATTCTGCTTGCCCCGTGCGGCAATTTGTCGCCACAACTTCAAACCGCTGCTGCGATAAAAAAAACTCTCTTGCATCAAACGGATATAATTGTTCCGAAATCTCTCCAAACAAAAAATGAAAATTAAAAATGCCCCCGTTGCTTACAATATTTCTTGCGCCGAGATAACGCTTATCGTTGACAAATTGTAAATTGATATCCCTGCTGCGCTCTCTTTGTTTTGATATATAATTCATGCCGTTCAGCGATCCTGCGGAAACGCCGTTGACATAAGAAAATTCAATTCCCTTTTCCAAAAGCACATCGAGCACTCCCGCTGTAAACATCCCTCGCAGTGCGCCGCCCTCAAGCACCAGTGCGCCTTGTACCATACTCCTCTCTCCCTTCAAAATCACGATTGTTTCATTGTTTTAAAATTTAAAATTTTTTCAAATATCTTTGGCAATGGAACGGCGGCGCATCCAGTCATCATAATTCTCCACTGTGGACAGGTATGCATTACTGAAAAATTCTTCCGCTGATACATCTTCTCCAAACCATGCAGGCGGCATAAACTGTACCGCTTGTTCCTCGCTGTCAAATTCTACCTCCACAAATACAAGCCCGCAAAGCCTCCCGGAAAAAATATCAAGCTCCGCCTTTCTTCCCTCTGGCAGCGGCAGTATATACCGTGTTTTTTCCACAATATAACCGTCCGCTTTCTGTTTTAGATGGCTGTACGCCTCTTTTGTTAAAGGCAATTCAACCTCCTCGTTCTGAATCGCATTTTTCTGCTGCAGCCCCTGTTTTGACTTGTAAGTTAAAATATAATCATCATTCGATTTGCGTATACGCAGCACTGGCCCACGGCATAAATATCCCTGCTCAATCACCTTTTTCTGCGCGCCGAAAAGCTCTGGCAGCTCCCTTATAAGATATTTTTTTTCAATTTCCATAATTTTCTCACATTCCTTTCTATTTCTCCTCCCCTAAAAACCTGCAAAGTGCGCCGCGCCTTTTTTCGCATAAATTGTTTTTGTTTTTCCAATACTATAAAAACAATGCACAACTAAAATTTCGAAAGAGGGGTTTTTATGAAAAAAACATTTACCAATAACTTTTTACTTTGCGGTGCATCAGGATGGTGCATGGAGTGCCTGTGGACTGGAATCGGTTCTATTCTGTCAAAGAGCGACAGACAGCTCTCCTGTCATACCTCTGTCTGGATGTTCCCGATTTATGGGCTTGCTGCTTGTTTTTCACCAATGTGCAAAAAAATGGTTTCTCATAATTCTCTGTTTCGCGGCACAATATATATGCTCTGTATTTACGCTACAGAATATACAACTGGACGGCTGTTAAAAAAATGGGATGCTTGTCCATGGGATTACAGTGCTTCCAAATGGAATTATCAGGGGCTGATTCGTTTAGACTATGCACCAGCATGGTTTCTCGCCGGATTATTTTATGAAAAACTGCTTCAGCAGCCAGCTTAATTTTTCTACAGCACGTTCTTATTTCCAGCCTTTGCCATTTATCCTACCACAAACTTTCTTTTCCTGCAAGACCGTTGAATCTCGCAAAGCGAGATTCCATGGTACATATTGAAAATTTCCATCGGACATGTTATGATTCTTCTATGGCAGAGCCATAACAGGTTTATCAATATTTTTGACCGGATGGAGGATATTATGCTAAAAGCTGTAATTTTTGATATGGATGGTGTCATTATCGACAGTGAACCGCTGCATGCGCGCGCCATTATTCTTGCTTTAGAACCTTACGGCGTTAAATTGACGATGGAATACTGCTATTCTTTTGTCGGCAGTACTGCAAAACATTTGCTCGAAATTGTCAAAGAGACTTACTCCATCGCAGCTCCTTTAAAAGAACTGATGGAGGCGAACGAGCAGGCAAAAAAAGCACTGCTTGCAAAAGAAGGATATCCTTCCATTCCCTATGTACGTGAACTGATGGAATCTCTTTTTGCCGCAGGATACCAACTTGCCATCGCATCTTCCTCTCCGATGACGGATATCGAAAATACTGTGCAGCGTCTTGGACTCGCGCCATATCTTAGTCAGCTTGTTTCTGGAATGCAAATCGCCGCTCCAAAACCCGCTCCAGATATTTTCTTAACCGCCGCAAAACAACTTGGCGTACAGCCATCGGAATGCCTTGTTATTGAAGATTCCTACAATGGGCTGACGGCGGCAAAAGCTGCCGGAATGGCTCGCGTCGCTTTTTACAATCCTCACTCCGGGCAGCAGGATCTCTCCTGCGCCCATTATATTATTGAGGGATTTGAAGAAATTACTCCTGCCTTTTTAAATAAAATTTACCAACATGCATTTGGTATGCCTGCAACAATTTTATCAACCGACCGTCTCCTTGTCCGCGAACTTGATTTATCTGACCTGCCAGCTCTGCATAAAATTCTTGCTGAACCGGAGGTCGCTCCCTATTCAGGAGAACCTTCGCATTCTTTGGATGAGCTTGTAAAGCTTCATGAAGCATACATCAAATCGGCGTATCACTTTCGCGGCTACGGTCTTTGGGGCGTGTTTTTAAAGGATACCGAAGAATTAATTGGACGTTTTGGACTTGAAGACGCCTCTTGGGACAAAACAATTACCGGCTTGGCGCACGCGGGAAAAACTGTGGGCGTTTTAAAAGATGCCAACACAAAAAAACCTGTTGCCACAGAACTTGGATATTTGCTTGCTCCCGACTTTTGGAAAAAAGGATACGCCGCAGAATGCGCCGAAGCAATTTTAGAGTACGCATTCCATGAACTGGATTTACCGGAAGTTTACGCGGTAATTTCACTCGATAATCCACGTTCCGTCAAACTTGCCGAAACGATTGGCATGACATTGTGCGGCTCGCTTGACCGCGGCGGAAAACATTGTCTTCTCTATGTAAAGGAATGCGGGCTGCAATAATGCCTGCATTCCTATTTTCTAATATAGGTAATCTTATCGCATACCGCCGACAGCCCCGCCTGCACCAGTTCCGCTTGTACCTATACCAGTACCATTTGTTCCAGTACCGTTTATACTTCTCCCAGCACCGCTTGTTCCATTGGTATCCGTACCATTCACACCGGTTCCGTTGGTTCCTGTGCCATTGGTATCTGTACCATTCACGCCGGTTCCGTTGGTTCCTGTGCCATTGGTATCTGTGCCATTTGTACCGGTTCCATTGGTATCTGTGCCATTTACACCGGTTCCATTGGTTCCTGTGCCATTTGTGCCGGTTCCGTTGGTATCTGTGCCATTTACACCGGTTCCATTTGTGCTGGTTCCGTTGGTTCCTGTGCCAGTATGACTGTCATTTGTTATATCATCCACCGCATTGTCAATTCCATTGATCACATCATTTACGCCATTTTCTATCGGATTGTCGTTGTCTGTTGGATGATTTCCATTATTATCTGTGTTGTCGTTGTTATTATTGTTTTTATCACCGGCATTTTCATCTGTAGCAGAGTTATTATTGTCGGGATTGGAAGAACAAGCAGTTAAGCCTGTCACTGCAAGGCAGCCACAAATCAATAAAGCAAGAATCTTACTTTTCATGAATCTTCTCCTCCTATAAAAAATTTTTTTCGCATTGGTAGTATTCACGAAAATATAAAAAATATACTGCTTTTTATTTTTTATTGAAACAAACAATAAACTTCTTTATTTTTCCTGTAAACACAACAAACCAGGAATAGATCAGAATCTATATTTACAATTTGCAGACAGCGAAACTGTGCAAAATATAGTTCCTTATATCCCTGGTTTAAATGCTGAAAAAATCTTAATTTTTTATATTACCGCATAAAACAATCCGGTAAAAATTATACCTACAACAAACAGAAAAATTCCGACAAACAGTACAGCATTGTTTTTTTCTTTTTGTTCGTCTTCTTTTTGAAGGCGTTTTTCCTGCTTCTCCATTTTATAGTCATAATATTTTTTGACTTCCCCGTTTCGTCCGGGGATCAGCATATGGATGCCTTCTTTGGCACCGTAGGAAAAAATATCAAAAAAACCGTCGGATGAAATTTTTCCAAGACCCAAAAACGCCATGTATAAAAAACCGATCACTGTAAAACCGTCGCTTGCGGCGCGCATAACATCCGCTGCGCTTTTGCTCTCGCCGCCAAAAAAACGCACGCAGGCGAGAAGGAGCGATACTGCGATGCCTATTCCGCCGTGAACGATATATTTTTTCATTGGACTTAGCTCTCTTTCAGGATTTTCTGATACTTGTCAAACTCCTCCTGATTGCACATAACAAAATGCCCTGGCGCCACTTCGCGCATCGTCGGCTGTTCCTTGGAATAATCATGGTCGCGCAGCGGAACATAACTAATTCTTTTGCGCTTTTTTTCATATTCTGGATCCGGCAGCGGGATGGCGGACAAAAGCGACTTGGTATAAGGGTGCAGCGGATGCTCAAACAGCTCGTCGGAAGTGGTGAGTTCCACCATTTTGCCAAAATACATTACGCCGATTCGATCGGAAAAATATTTAACAACAGAAAGGTCATGAGCAACAAAAAGTATTGTTAATCCCATCTTCTCACGCAGCTCATTTAATAAGTTAATTACCTGTGCCTGAATCGATACGTCAAGCGCGGAAACCGGCTCGTCCGCAATAATTAGCTCTGGATTCATAATAATCGCGCGCGCAACGCCGATACGCTGTCTTTGACCGCCGGAAAATTCATGCGGATAACGCCCTGCATGTTCGCGCACCAGACCAACCAAATCCAACATTTCATAAACCTTTTTATCGATGACTTCCTGATCTTTCTCGCCCTGAATAATCAGTCCTTCCGCAATAATCTCGCGCACGGTCATTCTTGGATCCAAAGATGCGATTGGGTCCTGGAAAATCATCTGAATCTGAGTTGTAAGCCTGGTTCTTTTCGCTTTTACAAGCTCCGCTTTATATTTCTTTTGAAGCTCCGCCTTTTTTGCTCCGTCCGCTTTTTCAATCTGAGGCAGATATTTCTCTTTCACCGCGGCAACCCGCTTCTCAGAATATTCTTTATCACACTTTTTCTGATCGAACTTTGCCGAGGCAATCTGCTTTTTCTGCTCAGCGATAAAAGCTTCCAGTTCCGATTTCAATTTGGCTTTCTCAGATTCTTTCGCTGAGGCAATCTTCGCTTCATACTCTTTCTTCGCCTTATTGATCGCAATTTGATAAGAACGCCTTCCAGCACCTGTACGAATTCCTTTAAAATAAATATTTCCCGAAGTGATATCGTACAATTTAATAATCGAGCGTCCAGTCGTTGTCTTGCCGCAGCCGGACTCGCCTACCAGCCCAAACACTTCACCCTTTTTAATATCAAAGCTTACGTCATCTACTGCCTTTAACTCCGACTTTCCCATTTTGAAGTACTGACAAAGATGCTCTACTCTCAATAAAATTTCTTCTTTTTCATGCATCCTGCTTACCTCTTTCCTTCATTCTGGCAATTCTGTCCGTAATTCCCTTTGGTCGGTCCACCTTCGGCGCATCCGGGTGGAGCAGCCAGGTAGCCGCATAATGTGAATCGCTGATCTGAAACATTGGCGGCTGGCGCTCAAAATCAATTTTCATCGCGTACTTATTTCTCGCCGCAAATGCATCTCCTACCGGCGGATAAATCATATTTGGCGGAGTGCCTGGGATTGCATCCAGCTTCTCGTTTGTGTCAAGATCCGGCATGGAGGACAAAAGCGCCCATGTATATGGATGTGCAGACTCATAGAAAATATCTGCCGCCGTGCCGTACTCAACAATTTTGCCCGCATACATTACTGCGATTCGATCTGCCATATTAGCGACAACGCCGAGATCATGCGTAATAAAAATAACCGAGAGCTGTTTTTTCTCCTTAATGCGGTTGATTAACTCCAAAATCTGCGACTGGATTGTAACATCAAGCGCTGTTGTCGGCTCATCACAAATTAAAATATCCGGGTCTGCCGCGAGCGCAATGGCGATTACAATACGCTGTCTCATACCGCCGGAAAACTCAAACGGATACTGATTATATCTCTTTCTGGCCTCTGGAATACCAACTTCCTCCATCAGCTTGATTGCACGATTTTTTGCCTTGCGTTTTGTCACTTTATTTACAACGCCCGATGCATTTGCTTTCAGGTAATCGACAACTGCGATTGTCTCCGCATCATAATCACGCTCTTTTTTCGCTGCAATCTTCGCCTCATAATGCGCGGTTAAGCGGTCAATCTGACGCAGCATATCTGTGCGCACAAGATCAAGGTCAATGATGGAAGCAGGAATCGGAACACCGTTTGTCTCTTTTCCTTTCGCCTGCATCGCCTGATATTTTGCCTGCCTTTTTGCAAAATTCTTTTCCTCTTTCGCATTGTTTTCAATTCCGTTAAAATACTTGTTAATCTCCGATTTTAAAGCCGCTGAAAAAGTGTAGGCTATACTGTCCTTTGTAATTTCCATACGGTCAATGCTCTTATCCACTTCCGCCGACAAAAGTTTGCAGGTTTCCAGACATTCTTTTTTATCAAGATGTTCCTTTTCAAAAACAGAGCGATATTTCTTTAAAAGCTCAATTACTTTTTCTTTTTCCTTGTAGGAAGCATCCGCCGAGTAAATCAGCGCCTGTTTTGCATCTTTAATAAAATCCAGCATATAATGATCGTCCAAATATTTCCGCAAAACAGCGTTGAACTTCTCTGTCGGAAGATTTGGCAGCGGTTCTTTTGCAAAAGTCAAATAATATCCAAGCGCAAAGAAGTTCGGAGGAGTCAGCGCAAGAGCTTTCTTTAAAATATCCTGTATCTCTGAAAGTTTCTTTTCCAGCTGCGACATATTCGATGAAGACAAAGCCTGTTTTGCCTCCTCTATCAGCGAAGTAAGTTTCGAAGCGTCCTCCTTCACCACATAATCATTTATGGATTCCGCCGCTAAACCAAGCGCGCGCTTTACGCGCTCATTCATATCCTTCACCGAATTTTTACTGATCTCAAAAATCAGCTCTTCCAGATCAGAACTTGCATCTGACGCCGCTTCATAAGCTACATTGTAGGCATTTTCCAGTTTTAAGTGCGTCCGCTCGAACGTGTCAAAATCTTTGCATTTTTTTGATATTCCTGCTGCGCGCTCCGCAGACTTTGGCTCGTTTGCCTCTATCATCCGCTTTTCTAACATAGCGATATAATTGTTAAAGTTCTTTCGGCTTTCCCTCTGGCGCGCTTTTCCTTTTAGGATCATCGCCTCCGTCAGCTGCCGCCCTATTTTTACAATCGGGTTTAAACTGGACATTGGATCCTGGAAAATCATCGCAATTTTATCGCCGCGGATCGCGTGAAACTCCTCCTCGCTGATCTTTAGCAGATCCTTGCCGTCATAGATAATCTCCCCGCCCTCAATAATCGAATTTCCAGCCAGAATACCAAGAATCGCCTTTGAAGTCACCGATTTTCCCGACCCGGACTCCCCTACAATCGCAAGCGTCTCACCCTTATTTAAATCAAAGTTAATCCCGCGCACCGCCTGTACTTTTCCATCGGTTGTGCGGAACGATACTGTCAAATTCTTTACCTGCAGTTTCTTTTCCATATTGCTCAGCCCTCCGTTCCTCTTGTCGATGGATTGAACGCATCTCTGAGACCATTTCCAAACAAGTTAAATGAGATCAGCAGAAGCGATACAAACAGTGATGGGAACAACATGGCGTGCGGAGAGGTTGTCATTGCAGCCTGCCCCTGGGACATCAATTCGCCGATACTTGTGCCTGCAAACTCGGAAAGATTTACAATTCCAAGATAAGTCATGGAAGTTTCCGAATTGATAACTCCCGGTATGACAAGCACGCAGCTTGTGATAATTGTGCCGAGGGAGTTCGGGAAAATATGCTTAAACATAAGTCTTTTATCCGATGCTCCGAGCGTCTTTGCAGCAAGAACGTACTCCTGCCCTTTAAAACGGTAGAACTGCTTTCTTGTCAGAGCCGCCATACCAATCCAACCAGTCATTACAAACGCAAAGAGAAACGATGGCACAACGCCCCACTTTTGAGATAAATGCAGCTGGAACAGCGTTGTTACCACAATAAACGGAACGCCGGACAAAACATCGGCAATACGGTCAAGCACCATATCGATCGCGCCGCCGTAATACCCCTGAATCGCGCCGTAAATCGCGCCGATTGTCAGGTTGATCGCGGAAACAAGCACTGCGAAAATAAGAGAAAACCTCGCGCCTGTACCGATCGAGCAGAACAGATCGCGCCCCATAATATCAGTACCCATCACATAGCTTGGCTCATGACCATTTTTAAAAGTATAATAATTATAATAACAAACTCTTACCTGAACCGAGCCAGATTTTGCAAAATTGTAAATATAAGTGCCTGGGTCGGAAGCAATGCGTTTGCTGTGATACTCGCCGTAGGTTTTTGCCTCGTTAGAACTGTATGCCGGAATTCTGTTTCCATTCTCATCCAGCAGCGGATTGCCTTTTAGATCATCGCACTGATACCATATATTTGGATTATCTGCAACGCTGGATAAATCGGTTCCTTCTTTTGCCTTAACATAAATATCCTTTTTATCCACCATCGGATAGAGCACTTGGATCCCTGTTTCATTCTGAAACTGCTGAATCCTTTCATACTCATCATAAGAAAGCACGATTGTGCGGACTCCTTCCATAAAATAGGAGTTTACCTTTACCCGGTAAGAGTAAGAAACCCTGTCCTGCCCGCGGTATTTGGAATGTGTCTCAAAGGTTTCAAGAATCTTGATCACCGGATCCATACCAGTTTCCATACCAATCGCATGAAGGTTTGCAAGCTGCAGCTCGCTCTGACTGCTCAGCGTGTAGGAACCGTCAAACATACCGATATTTTTCTCCGCAATTGAAGGAATGTACGGAGGGTAATTTGTGTAAACCACATCCTTATCCGCTACCGTATAAGGAGAAATCATTGGAGCAAAAATAGCAAATAAAATTAAAAATCCGATAATCCACGCCGCAACGACGGAGGATTTGTTCTTCTTAAAGCGAATCAGAGCATCCGCAAAATAACCGCGGGCTTTTGTCTTAAACTTTTCATCGTGAAGAAACGCATCCTTCTGGGCAAATTCAAACATATCCGGCGAGATATGCTCGTTTGTATTCTTTTCCATTATGCTGTTCCTCCTCTCTCTACTTTTTCGATCCCATGCGGATGCGAGGGTCAATAAAACCATAGCTGATATCCACCACAATACCGCTTACCAGACCGATCGCAGTGTAAAAAACGGTCAGCATCATAAACATCGGATAATCCCTGCCGTTGATGGAATTGAGATACAAACTTCCGACGCCTGGAACCGAAAAGATTTTTTCAATAATAAACGAACCGCCCAAAATTCCGACAAAGTTTCCGAAGATTGCAGGCACGATAACAACCATACAGTTTTTAAACGCATGGCGAATTGTCGCCTGGCGCTTTGTCAGACCTTTTGTTCTTGCCAGAAGCATAAATTCGCTTGTCAGAACCTCCGTAAGCTCCGCGCGCGTCGTCCGCGTAAAGCCGGCGATCGTACCAAAGGACAGAGACATAATTGCAGGAAGCATACTTACAAACATAGCCGGTGAAAAATAATCTGTTCCACCTTTCATTACAAACGGAAAAAGACCGATTTTAAAAGACAGAAAATACTGAATTAAAAACGCATAGACAAAAGACGGCACGGAAATTACAACCATCGTCAAAGTGGAAATTGTATGGTCGATCCAAGTATTTTTCTTTAACGCGGCAAATACACCGAAAATAATACCGATCGGAATGCTGAAAATAATCGAGTAGAGATTGACAAGCATCGTCGCTAGCAGTTTGCTGACAAAAAGCGGTCCTACAGCCTGCCCAAGATAGAGCTTATCGCTGATGCCCCAATCCCAGCGAGTAAAAATTCCTTTTAAATACAAACCGAACTGCACAATAATCGGCTTGTTATAACCCAATGCTTCCCTGCGCGCCCGCACAACATCCGCGTGCGGATCTCCTACCGGAAGCTGCGCCGGCGGGAGCAGGCGGATCAAAGTAAAGCAGATCGCCGTGATAATAAACAGGGTCATCAGCATGAGCAAAAATCTTTTCAATGCATATTTAACCATTTTGTCCTCCAGTCCCACAGAGCCGAAGAAAGTTTTTCAAAAAAAGATTCTTCAAAAGAACAAAAAATTTTCGCCAATCATAAAAAATTTTCTTTTGAAAAACCTTCCTTGCGGCACAAATATAATAGTTTAACCGCACAATCCGTGGAAAGGACACTGCCCTCCCACGGATGAACGGCTTTTTATAAAATCAATTTTAGTACTTCAGCTCGCCGCCCTGCGACTTTACATACTCTGCCCATTCAGCATCGTCGTAGTTGTACTTCATATAAGCGATACCGCCGCGACCCATAATTGGGTTGTACTCTTCGATTACATAGTATACCTGCTGCGACAGCAGAGACATACTGCCATCCTGAATCATTGGGATATAGTTGTAAGTCATAAGGATCTCACGCTCCAGACGCGCAAGGATCTCAAGTCTTGTCTCAACATCCGCAACACCGTCGCCAAAGTTGTAGGACTTGCCATCCACAGTAGTCATTGTGCCGTTCAGCGCTTCCGACCACTGCTTTAAGGTCATTGTAACTTTTTCCATCTTTGGAGTATTGCCGATTCCTGCCGTATTTACTTCCATCTCCAGCGTAATGCTTGTAGCATCAAACCAGTTTGCATCATAAGATCTTGCCGGGTCTGTGTAGTTGACAACAATATGGAACGGATCCAGCAGTCCGCCGCTCCAGCCGCCAAGTACGGTATCGGTAAGACCTGCCTTGATATTATCGGACCAGCCCGGATCGCCCAAAGGAGCGGATGCCTGGAACATAATCTTGCCATCAAACGGCGTGTCTTTCGTTACCTCGTTCATTTTCTCATTCAGATAATCCAGTGTTTTTGTAAGGAAGGAATTTATCTCACTTGCAGAATACGTAATCACAACTGTCTGATCCGAAATTCCGTCGCCGTCCGCATCCGTGATAAAGCCGTTCTCAAGAGCCTCGTTAAATGCCTGCGTGTAGAGTTCTTTCGCCGCAACAACATCGTAACCTGTAATCGACTCCACCGCCTCGTCAAGACTTGCATACTTGCTGACATCCACGCTGTAGAACTCGCAGAGCGTTCTTTTTGCCTGGTCGGTATCGCGGTATCTTGCGCCGGTTTCTGGATCATAGATATAAGGAGTACCAATCAAGCCATAGCCGCCGGAACGGGATGGATTCACTGCTGTACAGAATGCTTCCTTATCGTAAGTTACTGCCACCGCCTTGCGGAAAGACTGAAGCGTCATTGTCTCAAGATCGTACTTTGTCTTATCAAAGTCCTCCGCTGCCTCACGGTCCTTAATCGCTTTCATATAGCCGTTGAAAATAAAGAAGAATGTTGAAGTAAGCGGTGTTGCGTAGCAGTACTCGCTGTTGCGGTACTCTGCAAAGTCATCTGCCTGCAGACCATATCCCATCAAATGTCCCTTTAAGAACATCAGTTTTGATGTAGCTGCCTCCGCTACTACCTGGACATCAACTGCGGTTGTCTGGTACATCGGATATGTCTGACCATCGGTTGGATCCTTGTAAACATGTTTTCCATCGGAGTAGCCATACCAGTTTTCATTTTTCTCGTAGCGCATAGACTTGTCAGACTGGAAGGCTGTGATCTTGTATGGACCGTAGCTCATTGTTGTCTCAACGCTTGTATTGTAGGTGGTAGACCATGCGTCTGTGCCGGCAATCTGAGACTTGCATGCCTCATAGTACGGCTCATATACAATCCAGTTGCTGGAAAGTCTGTAGAGCAGATTAAATCCTGCAAGCGCTTTGCTTAAAACAATTGTAAACTCGTATTCACTATCTTTAAAAATACCAACGTTTTCAACTGGGAACTCAGCCCAAGTACCTGTGATTGTATAAAGGTACTGCTCACCATTTGCTTCATACGCCTGACCCGGACCAAGATAGTTCTCATAGAGGTATTTGCCGGATACATAGTCCTCTGGCTGTCCTTCTTCTACCGCTGGATCTCTTACCATGGTATCGTCGGTAGCTTTGGCATACTTGGAACCATCAGGAGCTGTAACGCCCCAGAAGCTCATATCCACCCAGATATCATCCTGTGTAGCTCCTGAATCCAGCCACCCCTGAGCAGTTTTTCCGTTGGTGTAGATATTCGAACCCTGATAAAAATAATCCTTTGCATTTGCGATCGCAAGACCATCGTCCATATAATCGCTCGCACGGTAGTTTTTCATCTTAGGATCAAACAAAGCTCTCATCGAATACACATAAGTATCCGCGTTGATCGGTGTGCCGTTCTCCCAGCATGCCGCCTGGTTTAACGCAATTCTGTAAGCGTAGCCGGACGTCGCGTCCTCTGGAATATTAAACTCAGGATGAGCTGCCTTTACTTCCTCTGTCACATCGACCGGAAACTCTGCTGCCATCTCCGGGCGGATTACATAGCCCTCATAAGGATCTTTCCCCTCAACTGGATTCAGCTCGTCGTTGTAGATAAACTCATAAAGACCGCTCTGAATATAAGCTGCCAGTTCGCCGTCCGTTGACGTCTGATAATCATGCGGATTCCAGTAGGAAGGCAGAGTGCTGACCGCGCTCTTATAGGTATATTGACCGGACTGCCCAGTCAGTTCAGGAAGCGGTACTTCTGTCGGAGTAGGTTCCGGTGTAGTAGTATCACCGTCTGGAGTATCGGTTGGCTCTGTTGTATCGCCATCTGGAGTAGGCGTTGGATCTGTTGCACCGCCCTGCTCTGTTGGAGTCGGGGTCGAATCCGCCGGCTCCGGGTCCTTGCCGCCGCAGGCTGTCATGGACACTGCCATCGCTGTAGCCAAAGAAACTGCAAGGACTCTCTTCGTTGCAAATTTTCTCATAGTTGTCTCCTCCTATCAAATTTCTTGGCATGCTATGATGCTTTGCCTTATTAAACAGATGCTGTTAGCAAAAAAGGAATAAGTAATCACTTACCCACCCCTTTCTTCGTAACCCCTGCCATTTTATGCAAATCATGTTGTATGCCAATGAACACGTACAAGGTTACATGATAATTGTCGAATTGTCAAGAGGTTTTCAGCAATTTCACTAAATTATATCGTTCCTTTTTCTGTACTTATGTCTTTACAGCATCGACAAACTTGCGCGGGATAAAAACATTTATTAAATTTTTTACTTTTTCTTTACGGATTGTCAAATCCCAAAATTGACTTTTTTTCAGCGGGGCATATACTATATCAAACAAAAAAATCAAGGGGATTTTCGCAATGAAATTGTCCATAACATCGGAAGCGGAATTGTCTGACGATCTCTCCCGTTTTTTGTCCAGCGAAACAGAACTCAATGAGAACAGCAACATCACTGCAATCTATCAAGCCAAATTTATAAAAGAGAATGATGGTTTGTCCCTCTCATTCCTTTATTACAATATTTCATCATCACTTTACTACGCTGTCAGTTTCCCTTGCTGTAATGACAAAATAACATTGTCATCTTTGTACCCTTTAATTGACTCTTTTTTCCATTTCCCCGTTGAAAAAGGCAGCTTGTTGTTACTTGAAGACAGTTCACTGCTTATGGATTACAAAGAATATTTTAGCCAAATCATCCCTTATTTATTAAAAATTGCACAAGAAAATTATATACCAGTTTTAGTAAATTAAAATACATCTATACCACCAGACAAAAATGCTTTCCTTTCTGGTTTATTCTTTGCAGTGTGCAATTAGGTTACCTGCACTAGACATGGTACAGTTTTCGATATATATGCATAAAAGAACACCAGGACAGCTGTTTTTTACAGTCTGTCCTGGTATTTTTTAGAATTCTACTCCTCCATCACAACCGTTGTGATTACAATTCCCTCTGCTGAAACTCCGGTTTTTCTGCTGACAATATCTTCAATCTGAGCAATTTGCTGCTCCGTAACACTTTCCGCATTGACAACAACATCCACCTCAGTATCGGATATGCTGACCACTACTCCTTCATATCCTTTTGCCTCCAACAAAATTTCCGCTGCATTCTCATTTTCTGCGCGGGCAGTCAGCGCGATAATCTGGTCGATCGCATCCTGCTTTAATTCATCCGCAACTGTAGAATCTGACACAACCGCCATCAAAGCTTCCTTGCTCTTTGCGCGCATCTGTTCCCTGCCAAGTTTTGCGTTGGCAAAATATCCGTTCTGCAGCGTTACGCTTGTAAAAACAGCCTCTCCTGGCGTACTTTCATCGGTCTGTGTCGAAGCGTCTTTATCTTTTTCCGGCGCGCCGGTTACCTCCGCTTCTGACTGCTTTTGATCCTCCTTTTTGTCTCCCGTTTCCCCATTTGTTTTTTCAGGGTCTGCATTATCTTTATTTTCTGTATTATTCTCTTCGGCATTGTTCCCGGAAGCCGCAACATTATCTCCATTGTTTTGCGCCGCCATATTTTCTTTTAACACCAAATCACCGTCGTCTGACACCTGGTACACAAAATTATAGTCCTCTCCTATATCCTCCGCAGATAAATCAGCAAATTCATCCCCGTCCAAATCATCCTTATCTTGATCTTTGCTGCCCACATTGTTGCTCGCCGCCGTCAATGCAGACTCTTTGTCCGCTTCGTCCTCCTTATCCTTTGCAAAATTCAGATATCCCACAACCGCGATCATGATGGCTAACGCCGTTATAATAATCTGATTTTTTTTAAATATGGTCTTCATTATGTAACTACCCGCCTTTCTTTGTTGTTAATACTTCCTATCGAAAGCTCTACTTCATCTCCAATACCACTATCCTATGCGCTGGTACTCCAAATAGTGCCTCCACTGCGGAAACAATGTCAACCACAACATCTGCGTTTCCTCCGCCCTCGCACACAACCAAGATTCCCGCAACTTTCGCCGCAAATTCCTGTGTCACAAACGGGACGCTTCCAGCTTCATAGACTACTTTCTCCTCCTTTCCGGATGTGATGTTGGTCCGCGTACCGCCGTTGCGATCCGTCTCGTTCAGCGAGTCCGTGCTGCTCTTACTCTCCTTAAGCACTATCTTTTCTCCGTTGTCCGACAAGGTTATCATAACCTCCGCTTTTCCTACCCCCTTCACCCCGGACAACAGGGCTGTCAACTTTTCTTCCCACAGCTCCAGTTCCGTTTTCTCCGCTGCTTGCACCGCTGTTCCCGCAGACATAGAGGATATTCCCCCATGAGGAGTATCCTCTTCTTTTGCCCGAAATATGCCAGATGCAGAAGAAATCAGTAATAAACCTCCCGCCAAAAGAAGAAGGAAAATATTTTTCACTCCAATCTTCCTTTTTATCTCCGCCAGTTTTTCCTTTAAGGATATCATGGAACCCCCTTTTCCAAAGGTTCTTCCACATAATGGAAAACCCTTTTGCAGAACCTTGCGGATCGGCATAATCACTGGATGATAACATTTATATGCGCTCCATCCATATTATAGAAGTCCGCAAGCCTTTTCTTTATCGCCATCTCATAAACCGATCCCCCGTTTTGGTCAAGATCTTCTTCCTTTTCTTTCTCCAGACGGACAATAATGTCCGTAATGGAAACTTCTCCGATCCCTTTTATTTTTTCTGTCCCGCTTTCTGTTTGGTCACTGTTATTTTGTTCAGACTGCCATGCTCCTTCTTGCAGTTTTACATAGATCGTAAATCCGCCGATCACCATACTATCGTTCTGTTTGTCCGCCGCTTCCGCTTTCTCTAACCAGAGTTCTACCGATGCAACTGCAACGCCAAGTTCCGCAAGCAGTTCTTGGGATTGACGCAAAATCAATTCTTCATACTCACGCACTACTCCATCCGTCCATGCGCTCTTGGAGGACGCAGGAATATCCTCGTTGTCCAATATCCTTAAAACCCCTAAAAGTTCTTGCTCCATCTCGTTTTTCTTCCAGATCGACTCGAAATTTCCATCGGTTAAAATTTCCATCAGCGGCGACGCAAGCATCAGCACCAGACATAATCCAACTGCGAAACGGGCATACTTTTCATAATCCTTTCCCGTTAAGTTTCGTATCATTCCTACAAACAAAAGAAAGTAGACAATCTGTTTTATCCACTCATAAATCTTGTCCATAGCTGCCCCGCCTCCCCTCTTCCTTCAGACTTTTATCGAATTTTTTTTCTAAAAAACTTCTTGGACAATATCAAATATTACCCACAAGTTTTATACTTGTCTACGAAGTTGTGCGCACGAGAATCGCAAGCGTCAGCAAAAACAAAACTGCTCCTGTTGCAAGCGCCTGAAATAACATTGTAATCCCTTCTGCGGTATCGGACAGGCAACGCACAATCCGCTTGTCCGCCACCGGCTCGACAAGCGCGGCTCCTACCCGGTAACATAAGGAAGAAAGCAAAACTTTTATCAGCGGCGAAAGGCAGACAAACACAATAACAATGATACCTCCTGTGCCAACCGCATTCTTAATCACATTTCCCGCATTTAAAACAGTTTCTGCAACGCCGGAAAACAGATTTCCAAGCCCTGGAATCATCTGCGATATTTTAATTGCCGATTTGCGCCGCGCCTGGTCAAGTACCGGCGTAATCATTCCTTGCAGAATGCTTGTCCCAGCGACAAGCCCCAAAATTGTTTTAATTCCAAACCGCACTCCTCTGGACAAAAGTTCGATCAATTTGCCAAGTGGCTCTTCCTGTGTTAAATGATTTGCAAGTACTGCCATCATATATAGATGAATGGCTGGAATCAACACCGAAACAACAAAATAGTCCGCCAGCGCCAAGCCCATCAGCAAAGTTGCTGAAGCCGCTTGTGAAGTAAGCGCGCCGGTCGAAAAGGCGAGCGTTGCACAAAATACCGGAACAAGCAGCTTCATAAATGTCATCAGCCGTTCCAACGTTGCTGATACTATGCCGCTCGCAGAAAGATATCCCGCTGCCAACATGGAAAATAAAAGAAGATATGTAACATAATATCCGCCCTCCGCCACCTGACCATTTCCAAATGCCCTTGAAAAACTAGTAAAAACTGCGGTTAAAAGAACAATACCAAGCAGTTTTACCAACTCCTCTTTTTTCCCGGAAAGCTGCCCTGGCAATCCAAAAAATAATTGTTGTAAAAGACCTGAAAACGACAGTTCCTCCTCCCCGCTTAACACGCGCAGAACATAATCCGTAAAACTAAACTTCTCTTCCGGCAAAAGTTCCTTTACTGCTCTGTCAAGCTCTTCATACTCACTGCTCTCCAAAAACTCTGAAAAATACTTTTCTGTTGTTTTATCCTGCGCACCGTAAACTTTATATTCTTCCGAAAACAGGAATGCTCCAAAAACCGCCCAGAATAAACTTATTTTTATAATAGTCATCCGAACGCTCCCTTTTCGCCCACTTATGGCAAAAACGCTGGGAATCCGTATCCACTTGCCAAGCGTCTGCCCGCTTTGCCCGCTCATGGCAAAAACCCTTCGATCACCTCGACAAGCGCAAGCAAGATCGGCAGGCTGAGCGCCATAATCGTAAGTTTTCCCGCCAGTTCAACTTGTCCTCCGACCGCCGAAAATCCTGCATCCCGGCACAATGCCGAAGCAAATTCCGACAGATAAGTAATCCCCACAATTTTTAATAAGATCGATAAATACTGCGTATTTTCCCCGAAGTATCCCCGAAGCCGGTCAACGACGGATAAAATTGCCTCCAGTCTTGATATTCCAAAGAAAAACAAAAGCAGACAGCCCGCCATACTAATATAAGTCGCATATTCACTTCTGCCCTCCTTTACCATCAGGGCGCAAAGGACTGTTACAATTCCGACAAGTGCAATTTTCGTCATATAAAACTTTCCCTTTCTGCGTTTATTTTCTCTTATAAGCTATTTGTGCCAAATCTCAGATTTTGCAACCATCAATATAAATTGTGACACTAAAAATTTATTTTTTATATTATTTTACTTGTTTATAGAGCAAATAATGTTTGTATTGTTTCAAATAACTCCGCAATATACGGCACAATCCAGAACAGTACAACCAAAAGCCCTGCAAGACTTACAAGGAACGCCTGATCCTCCCGCCCAGAATGCTTTAAGATCTGATTCAAGACGGAAACCAGGATTCCGACTGCCGCTATTTTAAAGATCAATTGAATTGTCATTTGGCTTCCCCCGTTTCTAAAGCAAAATTACAAGCAGAAAAATCCCTGCAAGGATGCCAAGGCTTTTGCTGAGCAGGGCGCGTTTTTTATTTTCCCTGTCAAGGGTATCGGTCAGCCCTTCTAGTTGTTCAAGATACCATTCCAGCGCGTTTAACTGCATATCGGCGTCCATTTTTCCAAGCATTCCGCCAAGTTTTACAAGCATAGAAATATCCTGTTTTGTCAGCGCCGTATCTTTTAAACAGCCTTTTGAAGCAATCGAAAATGCTTCCTCCACGCTCGCTGTGCAAAACCCGCCAAGCTGTCTGGCAACACTTCGAAAAAATTCTGCGAAAGCTCCCGTCCTCGCTGCAGCTGCTGCAAATGCTTCCGGCAGGCTGGATCTTAAATATCGAATATCCCCTTTCAATAATAAAATTGCCTCCGAAAGCTCCCGAAGCTGCTTGAGACGCCGCGTCATTTCCCCTGCACAATAAAAGCCGAACCCGCTGCAGGCAGTGAGCACCGCAATGCTCCCGATCACCTTTGCCACCATAAACATCCCCCCAGACTAGCAAATTCTCCCGCTGGCATCATACACTGCTTTGACAAAACATAATCCATTCTTTTTTGCAAGTACAACATACCGCTCAAACATCCCTCTGCCAATCATATCGCACAACACCGGCTTTCTTTTCACCTCCTCTAAATCTGTGCCGTGAACCGTTGCAAGAAGCTTACAGCCGCAGTTCAGCGCATACCGCAGCGCATGTAAGTCTTCCTCTTTTCCAACCTCATCAACAGCAATCACCTGCGGCGTCATCGACCGCAGTAAAAATAAAAGCCCCTCCGCCTTCGGACAACAATCTAATATATCCGTTCGGATTCCAACGTCATTTTGCGGTATTCCCTGATAACATGCCGCAATTTCCGCGCGCTCATCTACCACGCCGATTGTCTGTCCCCTGTTTGAGAGCTGTCTTACAAGATCGCGCAGCATTGTTGTTTTTCCTGCTCCTGGCGGAGCAATAAAAAGCGTGTGACAGACTTGTCCATCCAATCCAAAAAGTTTTGGAAGCAATTGATCTGCACAGCCTTTTACTTCGTGGGCAATTCTGATATTTAAAAAAGATATGTATTTCATACTCCGCACGCTGCCGCCGGACAGTACGGTTCGTCCGCACACGCCGACCCGATGCCCTCCCGCAATTGTGATGTAACCCTGCTTTACTTCCTCCTCAAACGCATAGAGAGAATAATTGCTGATATATTCCATTGTTTCATGCAGTTCCTGTACTCCGACAATATAACCCAAAGCCTGATTTTTTGTAAACTGCCCGTCTTTTGTCAAAAAAGTTTCTCCTCTCGCCAAATTTAAAATCATCGGCTGACAAGCTCTCAGGCGGATTTCCATCAGATCAGAAAAATCAAACTTCGCCTTTGACAAGACCGTTTTTATTTTGCCTGCCACCACTCTTGTCACCGCTTCCATAGCTCCTTCTTTTCCTTCCATTCAATCCCCCTTCTTTTCTATACAAACATTCGTCAAATTCGTTACTGCAGCGCACAGATACTTTCTAAACATACAGCTTTCTTCAATATATGCCTGTCCCGCGGGATTATTCATCTTTTCTTCTTTCTTTAGTTATACAGCCGAACCTATTGTTTTCGCTTGCCGTTTTTCGCACTTTATGATAAACTGATACAAAAAAAGACTGCGTTTCATCGCATTAGAATGGAGTTTTTATGCAGTATGGACTAATCGGGGAAACCCTTGGACACAGTTACTCAAAACAAATTCACGCTCAGCTTGCAGATTATGTCTATGAGCTGCACCCGCTCTCCCGCGAAGAATTTCCACATTTTATGGAAGCGCGGGATTTTACCGCAATCAATGTGACAATCCCCTACAAGCAGGCGGTGATTCCTTATCTTGATTCTATTGACCCGCTGGCAGAGCGCATCGGCGCGGTCAATACAATTGTAAACCGCCTTGGCAAACTGACCGGTTACAATACCGATTACTTTGGCTTTCTTGGTCTGCTTCGCCAATATCATATTGATGTTCGCAGCAAAAAAATTTTGGTTCTTGGAAATGGCGGCGCTGCGCAGCCAGTGTTTACCGCATTATCTGAACTTGGCGCCGGTGAAGTTATCACCGTAAAATATAAAGAAGAGCCTGGCGTTATCACTTATAAAACTGCTGCCATGCTCCATTCGAATGCAGATATTATTATAAATACAAGTCCGGTTGGCATGTATCCAAACACGGACGCTACTCCGATTGATTTATCTTTATACCATAATCTATCCGCCGCAGTTGATATTATTGCCAACCCGCTCGAAACCCGCTTTCTGCGCGAGGCGGCAAATCTTGGCGCACGCACTGCGGGAGGGCTTTATATGCTTGTCGCACAGGCAAAGTATGCGGTGGAATATTTTCTTGATCAGAAAATCTCCGACGAAAAAATTCTGCCAATCAGTGAACAGATTGCCGCATTGATGGAACAGTAAACAGAACCTTCTCAAAAGTACGGCATCTTTCTTGTATGTTGTGAGAACTTTTCTGGCAGGTTCTGTGCAATCAAGCTCCCGCGCCGGACACCCGTCAGCTTCTGCTGACAAATTTCACTCAGGTACCCGTGTGAAAAAAAAACAGGGGAATGTGCATTGTACATTCCCCCGCAAAATCAGTCGTCGATCTCTTTCTTTAAAATCTTTCCATTTGACGCGGCGATTTCATACTCATACTCCAAACGCCCCGCCTTAAATTCAATCTGGTAAATCCATATTCCATCATCAAAGTCGCGCTCTACTTCAAGTTTTCTTATATCGCTCTCGGCAACGCCCGCGTCCTTTCTTGCAATCTCCAGCGCCTCGTCCTGCGTAATTTCCCCTGACTGCTCCGGCTCCTGCCAATGATCCAGCAATTTGATATCTTTCTCCAAAACCGCACCGTCCGCCGCGGCAATCTTATAATCATACTCTTTTCCCGCCGCATCAAACTCGATATCATACTCCCAGCGACCATCGTCTTTTTCAAGCTTTACAGATAAGTTTGTAATATCTTTCTCAGAAACGCCCGCGTCTTTTCTTGCCGCTGCCACCGCCGCGTCCTGCGTAATCTTACCGGTTTCTGGTGTTATTATAGTCTGCCAGCTGTCCAGCAAATCGATATCTTTTTCCAAAATAGTTCCGTTTTCTGCCAGTATTTTATACTCGTACTCTTTTTCACCTGCGTCAAACTCAATATTATACTCCCAGCGACCATCGTCTTTTTCGAGTTTTACAGATAAATTTGTAATATCTTTCTCGGCAGCACCCGCATCGTTTCTCGCAATTTTTAACGCTTCTTCCTTTGAGATCCCGTTTGTTATTTCTGGAAGTTCCTGCTTATTGTTTAACATATCGGTATCTTTTTCTATAATTGTGCCGTCGGATGCCAAAATCTTATACTCATACTCTATCTTATCTGTATCAAACTCAACCTCATACTCCCAACGGCCGTTTTCGAAATCCATCCGCACTTTCAGGTTTATAATCTTATCGTTTGCAACATCAGCATCCTTTTTCGCAATTTCGATCGCCTGCTCTTTTGTAATTTCCTTGGCTGTCTGAGAACCTGGCGTCGGCGTCGCTTCTATATAATCGTTGTGATCAATCTCTCTTTTTAAAATCGCTCCATCGGACACTGCAATCTTATATTCATATTCTTTATCTTCGGTGTCAAATTCCACATCATAAACTTCTATACCATTCTCATAATCCAAATGAACCTTTAAATGAAGCATACTGTCTGTGGAAACTTTTGCGTCCTTCCTTGCAATTTCCACGGCTTTATCCTTGGTAATCTCATTGTTTGCCTGCGGTTTCTTTGTCGGAACATTCTCGTCCTCAGGAGCTTTGGTAATTTCTGGAACCTCTGTCGCCTTCGGCTGTTCTACTGCCTTAATCCCCTTTTCTAAAATCTCTCCGTCCTCTTTTGCAATCTTATACTCGTAAGCTTTGTTTCCTGCAATAAATACAACCTCATATTCACCGCCGTCCTTGTCTCTTTCCAAACGCACTCTCAAATTTTGTACATCATCTTCGGAAACTTTCGCATCGTTCCATGCAATCTCAGTCGCCTGATCCATAGAAATCGAAGCGGCTTTTGGAACCGGAGTATTGGAAGGTGCCAAATCTCCTACCGCAGCTGCACTGCCAGAGGGATTTGTGTCCATTTCCCGCATATCTTCATCGCGCGATCCACACCCTGCGGACACAGCCATAATCGTGAATGCTAAAGCAGATAAAAAAATCTTTTTTCTCATAAAATCCTCCCTTCTGAGTTTCATACACAAGTAATACTATTTTGCACTGTGTACAAAATACAAAAAATTTAGGCTCCTAAATATTTTATGCAAATATCCTGCATTGTACCGCAGCCAATATTTTTAAAATTATTATAAAGTAAACTCGATATAATTTCAAGAAACAAAAAAATGAAAATTAAAAATTTCTATCCAGAATTTGTAATATTACACAGTATTTTTATACAGATCATCCTCCGGCGGCAGAACTTTATATGCACAAGCCAAACACTTTCGGTATTCCATCGGCGTCATGCCAATGACATCTACAAATACACGATTAAAACTTCTTTGGCTGTTAAACCCCGCCTCCGCCCACAAATCTGTAAGAGAAGAAGTCGTTGTTTTCATCAGTTGTATCACATATTCCAACCGAATACGATTTAAATACTGCCGGAAATTTATTTTTAACCGGTTCGAAAAAATATGCGAAATATAATACTTGCTAATATGCAGCTTGCGCGCAAGAATCTCCAGTGTTAAAGGTTCCTGAAAATGCGCCATAATATACTGCAGCAGCCTGCAAACCAATTCCTCCCCTTCCGACTGGTTTCGCTTTTCTAACATAAGCAGCGGAAAGATTGCCGCAAACAGCACTTGAACCCATGCAGAACAAACCGCAAAATCATTTGGTTCCAAACGATTACAAGCAAGCTTACACAACCGCTTGATCGCGAGCATCGCGTCTTCTGGAAGATTTTTTGATAAGATAAAAGGGCATGATGGCACATAAGTTCTTATAGAGTTTAGATAACTTCCCGCGAGGGAATAATCCAAAAGAAACAAGCGCGTCAAATTTTCTTCCATCGATTGGTAACTATGTACCTGCTGCGGAAAAATCACCACGCAGTCCCCCTCTGTAAGTTCCCATGGTCTTCCCATAATCCTCACAGTCAGTTTTCCTTTGCATACAAATGTAATTTCGATATGGCTGTGTAAGTGTTCTGGAAATTCCAGATTCTTTGATTCAAAAACATCAAAAATATTGTTTTGGCTTTCATAAAATGGATTCATATAAAACCCCTTTTTCTGACTTTTCCCACAAAAACCCTGTGTGTTTTCTTCCGCTGATTTATAACAACTTTTGGCTACAAGTTCTTTTCATTTGGCTATCATTATAATGCCGCAGATATTATAATGTAAATACCAAGAAGTGAACTATATGGTATTCTTTTCACTTTTGTTTCGGCACGAAACTTATGGTTAAAAAAAATCAGGAGGTATTGTGATGAAGGTATTGATTTTTCAGGGCGGCTGGGATGGACATGAACCGGCACTAGTGGCAAAAAGGTTTGCGAAAATTATGGAAAAACATGGATATTCGTGTGAAATTCATTCGGATCAGGAAGCGCTTTTGGACCAGGAGTATGTTATGCAGCAAGATTTAATTATCCCTTGCTGGACGATGGGGAGCATCCAGGAAAAAGCCAGAGAAAATATTGTAAAAGCGGTCGCTTTCGGCTGCGGTCTTGCCGGGTGTCACGGCGGCATGTGCGATGCTTTCCGCAATGATACCGAATGGCAGTTTATGACCGGCGGTCAGTGGGTCAGTCATCCGGGCGGCGACGGCGTGCGCTATCAGGTGAATATTTGCCATGGTTCCAGCCCGATTGTGGAAGGTATCGAAGATTTTGAAGTTTGCAGTGAACAGTACTATCTGCATGTAGACCCAGCTGTGGAGGTATTGGCAACTACCCGTTTTCCTGTTGTTTCCTATTATCATACATCAAACAAGCAGGTGGATATGCCTGTGGCGTGGACAAAATTTTGGGGCAATGGCAGAGTGTTTTACAACTCTCTCGGTCATCATGACGATGTATTTGAAAAATTCCCGCAGGCTCAAACTTTGATGGAACGCGGAATGCTCTGGGCAGCGCAGGGCAGACAGTATGCTCTGGAACACAGTCTTACCACAGAGCGATTTGAAAACTCCGCTAAAATGTATTGATTTTTCAAATACAGAAATCTTTTTAAAAAGCAGGTAAAATATACTTTACCAAAAGTTTATTGTAGTGATTGAACGCAAAATGAGAGGGAACATAAATGAAAAAAGTAAAAATTGGCATATTAGGTTTGGGTGCAATCAGTGGAATTTATCTAAAAAATTTAACAAAACTATTTCGTGATGTAGAAGTCGCAGGTATTTATGATCTGGTCTCCGAAAAAATTTCAGCGGCAAAATCCGAGTATGGAATCGCAAAAGGTTATTCTTCTATGGAAGAACTTTTGCAGGATCCGGAAATTGATATTGTCTTAAACCTCACCAGGCCTTTTGAGCATTATGAAACAACAAAAGCTGCACTTTTCGCTGGAAAGCATGTTTACAGCGAAAAACCTCTGGCGGCTTGTCTGGAGGAGGGAAAAGAACTTGTAGCTCTGGCTTTAGAAAAAGGGCTGCTGCTCGGCGGCGCGCCGGACACTTTTCTTGGAGCTGGAATTCAGACTTGCCGCAAGCTGATTGACGATGGCTTTATCGGACGTCCTATCGGAGCTGCTGCCCGAATGATCTGCCACGGTCACGAGAGCTGGCATCCGGCGCCGGAATTTTACTATCAGTACGGCGGTGGTCCAATGATGGATATGGGACCTTATTACCTGACTGCGCTTGTAAATCTTTTAGGCCGGGTGGAAGGTTTAACCGGTATCACTACAAAAAGTTTTGATACCCGCACAATCACAAGCAGCCCGCATTATGGTCAGACAGTAAATGTCGATGTGCCGACCCATATAAACGGTATTATGCAGTTTGCCAGTGGAGCGGTTGCCACAATTACAACTACTTTTGATGTTTATTATGACAACTCGGCAACTCTTGAAATCTACGGTACAAAAGGAACTCTTCGCGTTCCTGACCCAAATTGTTTTGGCGGTCCTGTTATGCTTCTTCGCCCGGAAGACGGGACATTCCGCGAGATCCCTCTTCTTTTCCACTACAGCGACAACAGCCGCGGGCTTGGACTGGCGGATATGGCAAAAGCTCTGCAAGATCACAGGGCAATGCGGGCGGGCTGTGAGCAGACGCTCCATGTGCTGGAGATTATGACAGCCTTTGAAAAGAGCAGCCAGGAAGGTAAATTTATCACTCTAGAAAGCAGCTATGAACGGCAAAACGCTATGTCTAACGACAGCGTTCCTGGTATTCTCGACTAGACTTATATCGTTTTTTATCGTTGTTTGTCCTTAAAACAGTTGCAATTTATTATCGCTTCTGATATCATTGGAGATATCCAATTACAAGGGGAGGATGCCTGTGGCATCAATAATAATTAGGAGGCTTTTTTATGAACAACGATTTTGAAAATGAGGAAAATGATACCATTACCATTACCTTGGAGGACGATACGGAGCTTGTCTGTGATGTTATCACAATCTTTCCATGCCAAGGCAAAAATTATATCGCACTTCTCCCGCAAAATGCCGGCGAAGAAGGCGAGGTCTTTTTGTATGAATTTATCAACAAAGGCAACGACGATATTGATTTGGTCAATATTGAGGACGACGATGAATTTGACGCCGTTTCGGACGCTTTTGACGAATGGCTGGACACTGCCGAATTTGACGATATATTTGACGGCGAAGAATAGGCTTTCCAAATTTGTTTTTTCTTTAAATTAAGGAAGCTTCAATGTGCTTTTCAAAATCCATCTTCTTATTCTTTGAACATTCAAAGAAAAGAAGATGGATTTTTTATTTCACCTGCAAAAAATTCTTTCTTAAATTTTATATTTTGTATATTATTTTCCAATAATTTAAACTTTGCATACAATAGTGTTGTAATTTTAACGAATTTCTTCCTGTTTTGCGTATTAAATTTGTTGAAATTACTTGAATTCGTCATTTTTCTATGATATCATAATACTGATATTGCCCCGAACGCTGGTTGAGCAATCCGACAAATCACAGGCTGTTTGCGATTTGCGGCACGGGGGACAAAGATACAAATTTAGAAAGGAGCACCTATGCTGGGACAAGAAGAAAAACAAAAAATCGATCGCATCCTGCAGGCTCATGATTACAACAAATCTCAGGTGATCGCAATTATGCAGGAGGTACAAAAAGAGTACCGCTATCTGCCGGAAGAAGTCCTAAGCTATGTCGCGCAAGAACTCGGTATCAGCGAAGCAAAAATTTATGGCGTGGCAACCTTCTATGAAAATTTTTCCCTTGAAGCAAAGGGTCGATTTGTAATTAAAGTATGTGATGGAACTGCTTGCCATGTGCGCAAATCCATCCCGATCCTTGAGGAATTCCGCAAGGTCTTAAATGTCACAGAAAAAAATCCTACAACCGAAGATATGATGTTCACCGTTGAAACGGTTTCCTGTCTCGGCGCATGCGGACTCGCACCTGTCTGCACCGTAAACGATGTCGTTCACCCTGCTATGACGCCGGAAAAGGTGGATGTACTGATCAGCGAATTAAAGGAGGGCAAAGTACATTGAGAATCAATACACGGGAAGAATTAGAAAAAATGCGCTCGGACTGCCGGCATGTTCTTGACTGCCAGGCAAAACAGATCCTGGTCTGTGCTGGAACCGGCTGTGTTGCAGGCGGCTCTCTGCAAATATACGCCCGCCTGAAAGAAATTGTCGAAGAGCGCGGGCTTGTCTGTTCTGTTTCTCTTTTGGAAGAACCTCACGATCACTCGATCGGCATAAAGAAAAGCGGCTGCCATGGCTTTTGTGAAATGGGTCCTCTCGTTCGAATCGAGCCGATGGGTTGGCTGTATGTCAAAGTCCGTATGGAGGACTGTGAGGAAATCGTCAATACAACAATTATCAGCGGTCAGGTGATCGACCGGCTTGTATACAAAGATAAAGAAACCGGAAAGCCTTATGTAAAACAGGAAGAAATTCCATTCTATGCAAAACAGACGCGCGTTGCTCTGGAATTCTGTGGGCATATCAACGCCGAATCCATTATGGAATACATAGCTGTCGGCGGCTATTCCGCCGTCGCAAAAGCACTGTTTGATATGACGCAGGAACAGATTGTGGACGAAATCACAAAATCAGATCTGCGCGGGCGCGGGGGCGGCGGTTTCCCAACCGGGCGGAAGTGGAGTCAGGTACTCCGCCAAAAATCGGATATTAAATATGTTGTCTGCAATGGCGACGAAGGCGACCCAGGCGCATTTATGGACCGCTCGATGATGGAGGGCGAACCGCACCGCATGATCGAAGGAATGATGATTGCAGGTATTGCGACAGGCGCCCGCTTCGGCTATATCTATGTGCGCGCAGAGTACCCTCTTGCCGTCGCAAGATTACAGTTTGCCATTGAGCAGGCAGAGGAGCTTGGTCTTCTTGGAAAAAATATTATGGGTTCGGGATTTGACTTTGAGCTGCATATCAGCCAGGGCGCAGGCGCGTTTGTCTGCGGCGAAGGTTCCGCCCTTACCACATCCATTGAAGGCAACCGCGGTATGCCGAGAGTAAAACCGCCGCGCACCGTGGAAAAAGGACTTTTTGAGCAGCCGACCGTATTAAACAATGTCGAGACATTCTGCAATGTTCCTTCGATTATTCTAAACGGCGCTGAATGGTACTGCACTTATGGTCCTGAGAAAAATCATGGCACAAAAGCGTTTGCATTAACCGGCAACGTCAACAATACCGGTCTGATCGAAGTTCCGATGGGAACAACGCTGCGCGAGGTAATCTTTGATATCGGAGGAGGCGTTAAAGGCGGTGAATTTAAGGCGGTTCAAATCGGCGGTCCGTCCGGCGGATGCCTTACAAAAGAACACTTAGACCTTCCTCTCGACTTCGACTCATTAAAAAAAGCTGGCGCGATGATTGGCTCCGGCGGTCTTGTTGTTATGAACGATAAGAGCTGCATGGTTGAGGTGGCCAGATTCTTTATGAATTTTACACAGAACGAATCGTGCGGAAAATGTGTTCCTTGCCGTGAAGGTACGAAACGTATGCTTGAACTTTTAACGGATATTGTGGAAGGACGCGGTACTTTAGAACATATTGACCTGCTTGAAGAGCTTGCAAATACAATCTCTGAAACTGCGCTGTGCGGTCTTGGAAAAACAGCAGCCTCCCCGGTAGTCAGCACATTAAAATATTTCCGCGATGAATATATCGCACATGTTGTAGACAAAAAATGTCCTGCTGGTCAGTGCAAAGCTTTTATCACGCTGTCCATTGACCCGGCTCTGTGCAAAGGATGTACAAAATGTGCAAGGCTGTGTCCGGTCGGCGCAATTTCCGGCACAATCAAAGAAGCGCACAAAATTGACCCTGCAAAGTGTATTAAATGCGGCGCATGTAAAGCTGGATGCCCATTCAAAGCGATCTCTTAACGTACCAATATCACAGAAAGGAAAAAAACGATGTCAAAATATATGGTAATTGACGGCGAGCAAGTTGAATTTGACAGCGAGCCGAACATCTTGGCAGTGGTAAGGAAAGCCGGAATTGAGCTGCCTACCTTCTGTTATTACCCGGAACTTTCCATCTACGGTGCATGCAGGATGTGTGTGGTGGAGGATGAGCGCGGTGGAATCATCGCTTCCTGCTCCACTCCGCCCAAAGATGGAATGGTGATTCGGACAAACACTGCAAAGCTCCATCATCACAGAAAAATGATATTGGAACTTCTGCTCGCCTCCCACTGCAGGGATTGTACTACCTGCGATAAAAGCGGAAAATGCCGCCTGCAGGAATTTGCCGCCCGCTTTGGCGTAGACCGGGTGCGTTTTAAAGGCAGCCTGTCGGAAGCTCCTTTGGACACTTCCTCCAAAGCGATTGTGCGCGATCCGTCCAAATGTATTTTGTGCGGCGACTGCGTCCGTATGTGCAGTGAAGTTCAGAATGTCGGCGCGATTGATTTCGCCCATCGCGGCTCCAAAATGATCGTCAGCCCTGCATTTGGAAAACCGATTGCCGAGACAAACTGTGTGAACTGCGGGCAGTGCGCGGCGGTTTGTCCAACCGGCGCAATCACGATAAAAAGCGATACAGAAGCTGTTTTTGCAGCGATTCACGATCTGAAAAAACGTGTTGTCGTACAAGTTGCGCCTGCTGTGCGCGTAGCGATCGGGGAAGAGTTCGGGCTTGCCGGAAGCAAAGATGAAATAGGAAAAATTTTCTCCGCTCTGCATCAGCTTGGTTTTGACGCTGCATTTGATACTTCGCTAAGCGCAGATTTAACAATTATGGAAGAAGCTGCGGAACTTCTTCACAAGCTTTCTTCGGGGGACAATAAATATCCGCTGTTCACCTCCTGCTGCCCTGGATGGATTCGCTACGCGGAAACAAAACATCCTGAATTGATGTCTTACATTTCAACGTGCAAATCCCCAATGCAGATGTTTGCAGCAGTTTTGCGCGAGCACTTTGCTCCGATGGATGCTGAGGACGGCAGACAGACGATCTCTGTCGCTATTATGCCTTGTACCGCAAAGAAATTTGAAGCGTCCCGTGAAGAATTTATCACAGACGGCAGACCGGACGTCGATTTTGTTCTTACAACCACGGAACTTGCACGTATGATCCGGGAAGTCGGCATTCGCTTTGACAAGCTCTCCCCTGCACTTCCAGACGAGCCGTTTTCCACCTATTCTGGAGCCGGTGTAATCTTTGGCGTAACCGGAGGCGTCACGGAAGCCGCCGTCCGCCGTGTTGTGGACGACAAAGGCGAGAAATCTCTTGAAACAATCGAGTATCTTGGACTTCGCGGTTTGTCCGGCACGAAAGTCTGCGAGCTTCCTTATGGAGAAAAAACGCTTCGCATCGCTGTTGTAAATGGTCTTGGCAACGCAGAACAGCTGATTCAAAAAATTGAGTCCGGCGAAGAACACTTTGATTTTGTCGAGGTGATGGCCTGCCCTGGCGGATGTATTGCCGGCGGCGGACAGCCGTACAGTCTATGCCCGGATAAAGCCGGACGCGCACAGGGTATTGCGGATGCTGACCATACTGCACCAATCAAACATTGTGAGAAAAATCCTGTGATTGCTTCTCTGTACGAAGGTATGTTAAAAGACCGCGCGCACGAACTGCTTCATGTACATTATCACGCAGAGTAAATTTCTAGTGGATTCAAAACCTTGAAATTTAAGATTTTCGAGGGACAGAGAGTCAAAATATCCTTATTTAAAAAGAATAATAAAACAAGGAGACGGAAAATCAACCTTAAAAAATTGATTTCCCGTCTCCTTGTCTATTTAAATCCAAACCAAGAAAGTGGGACTTACACATTAAAAATGCCGCCCGCAATTTAACCTTCATTCTTCATCGCTTCGATCGCACTGATTTTTGTCGCGCGTCTTGCCGGAATATAACCGGAAACCACCCCGACAATTACAGCCACAACAAGAGCGATAAACGGAAGCCAGAACGGTATCATACAATACGCCGCTCCTTCCTGCGCGCTCCCGCCAATCAGAGAAGTCAAAGAACCTAAAAACGCTCCGCCGTACTTGTTAAGCAGATGAGCCAGCAGATAGCTTAACCCGACTCCAACAAGACCGCCGATAAATCCGATAATACCAGCCTCAAACAAAAAGAGCTTTTTAATATCCCTGATATAGCAGCCAAGCACCTTCATAATACCGATTTCCTTCGTCCGCTCATAGATGGACATAATCATTGTATTTGCAATATTGATCGCTGCCACAACAAACGCTACCGCGCCGATCGCGAGAAATACTTTCTGAAGCATTGCGGATGTATCCAACATCGGCTGTATGTACTCCATGGAACTTTCTGTCCGGTAACCAAGCTCTTTAATCTCCTCCTGCACTTTGGTAACATTCTTCATATTATCAACATTGATCTGAATGCTGCTGTAACTTTCCAGAGACTGCAATGCTTTTTTGCGGTTTGCCGCACCAAGAGTATAAGCATACTCTTTGTATAAGGATTTGTAAAACTCAAGATCCATATAACAATAATAGCCAAACTGCCAGTCATCACACTCTGCAAATTTCCCATAATCGCGGATCACATAATTAAACGCCTTCTTGCCGGAAGTGCTCTCCTCATAATAGTCGTCAAAAGAAAACGTAATTCGATCCCTTGTCAGATCAATTGTTTTTGTTTTTCTCTGTCTGCCTGACCAGTAGGAAAAATCCTGCAAAGCACTAAATCCATAGATAATAACCTCATTGTTTTCCGGGGTTGGATAACTGCCTGTCTCCAGCGCCGGGAACCCAAAGTCCTCCCATGTAGAACAATCCATAATCCTCATCTGCGACCATGAATAGTACTTTCCACATTTCAGCTGAATGCTTTTTTCAATTACCGGAGATACTGCGCGCACATGCTTGATATCACGAATCTGCTGAATCAGCCCGTCATCCAGCTTCTGCGTATATTGCTGGTACTCTCCATTCTCATCCGGCGCCCATGAATTTGTGTAGATATTGATAATTGTCATACTGCCGTTTTCCATAATCTGCTGCTCGAAATTATAATTTAACCCCTGTCCGATCGCGACCATAAGCATAATCGAGATGGTTCCAATAATAACGCCGATTACGGTAAGTGCAGTTCTCGCTTTGCGTCTGCCAAGATTGCGCAGACCCATTTTGATCAAGTCACTAATCCTCATACGAATCAAATCCTTTTTTAATTCTCTTCTTGCCGAGAAGGACGCCTAATACAATTCCTACAACAAGCATCGCAGATATTGTACCCGCAACAAAAGGAACACTGGATAATATCGGGTCTTTTGAGCCGGTTTCCGTCCCGGTCTCCCCCATACCATCCTCTCCTCCTATCATCCCAAAGCTATTGTCAAAAGTCATAACTTTTTCATTTATAATCTGACTGTCAACCGCTGAAAAAATAAAATCATTTCCCTGCATCTTTCCTCCCATTCTGCCAAATGGCACTCTGCTTTGGCTTTCGGCTGCTGCAAAATTTTACAGCAGCCAAAAATTACTGTTTCCCGATCTATTTAAAACTCTTCTGATCCCCTGTGTTTTTTCTTATATACTGCAATTATAATACCGCGTGTTACAAGCATACCGACAACAAGCGCGGCTGCAAGGCAGGCAATGTATGCCCAGACAGGCATCAATGGCTCTTTTACCACATCATCCCCGCCGACCGGCATATCTCCGCCCATATTTGGGTCGTCAATTCCCGGATTCCAGTCAAAGTTCTGTTCTCCCTGCACATAAGTTTCTGGAAGTTCAAATTCCTTTGTCACCTCATCACCGTTGCTGTCCTCAAAATGAACGATCAGTTTTCCTTTTGCAGTTCCCTCCACGGTCGGGATAATTGAAATTTCCTGATAATTGCTGCTGCCTGCGCTGACGGAACCGATAATCTGCGATGTTCCGGTCTCCATCTTAAAATCCCCCTCAAGCGTCACATAAACATTGTTGAGCGCTGATTTGCCCATATTGTAAAAGTCAAACATCAAGGTGGTCGCCTGATTGATTGTCGCGGTATCCCATCCATAACCAATCGCAAGATTCTGTACAGCCGGACGTGAATTCTCAACCGCCTGCAATTTAATTGGAAGCTCTTCTGTCGCGCCGCCCGCCTGCAAATCTGCCTGCGACATATCATCGTACTCGTAGCCGACTTTAATCTTTAAATCGTAAGCTCCCGTCGCGGTATCGGATTTTACTTTTAATTTGATGGTATGTTCCATCGTCGCGCCCGGTTCAATCGCATCGACATAAAAGCTGTTGCTTCCTGTCGTCGCAGAAAATATATCCTGCTCTTGAAGTACAGTAACTGTAATATTTTTTGCTGTTTTGGAAGCATGAGTATTTTTTAATACAAATGTAAACTCAAAACTTTCACCTGCACGAAGCTCGTCAGCACTTGTGGAAAAACTATCCACAATCAGCTTTGGCTTTCCGCTTGTAGCGGCAGCTTTGCTTTTTACATTTAAAATATACATTGCAGTTTCCTCGGTCTGAATATCGCCGTTTCCATCCTTATAGCTAAGCTCTAACTTCAGCATATTAAAGCCTTCTGCAATCTCCTCGCCGACCTTAAACGTCATAGAAACTTTTTTTGACGCACCCGGCGCAATCGTTCCGACTTTTGTGTATACTTCCGAATTGACCGGCTCAAAATTATTGCTGGCAAGATTTAAACCGCGGAACTTTACTTCTGTAATCTCCTTTGTACCATTGTTGGTAACGGTAAACGAAACGGTAACATTCTCCCCGCCGATTGGAGAGGACGGACTCTGAGAAATCCCACTGATTGCAACACTGTTTTTAATCTGCTCTTCGGTCACTTTCTTAACATTTAAAATATAAACGGTTGTGCTTTCCTTCTGCTGCGCATCGTTCGCGTCCACGTAGGAAGCAGCAAGGTGCAGTTCGTTCATTCCTTCTGGAATACTGCTGCCAAGCCGGAACTTCATTGTCACCTCTTTCGCTTCACCCTTTTTCAGCACGCCGATTTTATTTCTTACATCCGCGCTTAACGGCTCAAAGCCATTGCTTGAAAGCTCTTCTCCATAAATCTGCAAATCCGAAATATCATTGCTGCCGTTGTTTGTGACTGTGAACTTTACAGTTACAACATCCCCCGCCATCAACTGCTCTGGAGACTGCGTAACATTGCTGATTACAACCGCGTTCTTCACTTCTGGCTTCGGCTTTTCCTCCGCCTGTTTTACTGTGATATAGGCTTTTGCCACCGTCATTAGCTTATTGCCTGCACTGTCCTCATAATTTACCAAAATATCCAGCTCACGCAGTCCCGCGGAAGCAGATTTTGTGATGGAAAGCGGAATGGAAACCTTCGCCTTATCGCCGGCATTCACATACTCGACCGGCACACCCTCAGCACCGTACTCAGGAAGGATTCCCGCCTCAGCGCCAATGCCTTTCTGCACAAGAACAAAAATATTTTCCGCTGTTCTCTTGCCGACATTCTCAAGTTCGATCTCAAGATTCAGCGTGTTGTTTACATCCACTTCAACATTTAATTTATCGGATGTCGCGGTCAGTTTCGCATCGTTCGTCTCGGCTGTGTTTACAGCTACCACGTTAATATACTGCTCAACGGTCGCCAACGGCTTTTTTTCACCATTTTCGTCCTGGTATTCATAAGTAACCTTAATTGTTTTTAGTCCGACAGTTGCCGTTGGAAGCACGCGCAGCGAAAGCTCATGATGCATATTTGTTCCGGCGCGGACATCGCCAAGCTTCATTGTCGGCACGCTGTAATCAGCCACAATGCCGCTCTCGCCGTAATCCACAGTCATAAATGTATTATAAGCTGTAATCTCACCTGCATTTTTTGTGTCAAACTCAAGTTTGAACCTGGAGCCGATTGCAGAAGCATTCTCATCGTACTTAAAGTTCTGCACGGTCATCTGCGCCGGCGCTTTCTGTCCAACTACGCGGATCTGAAATGGAAGTGTAGCTCCATTCACTTGCTGCATTTCACCGCCAAAAACCTCAAATTTCATTCCAGTAAAACTAAATTTAATTTCTGCATTGTATGTACCAATCAGCACGCTGTCCTTTAATGTAAGGTCAAACTCCACATAAGTTTCCGCCTGCGTGCTGTCCGATGTAATGCGTTTTACCTCCTGTCCATTGCAGGTCAGTTTTGCATCGGTTGTATCAAAAATCTTATCATCCGTTGTAACTGTCGCAAAAACATCCGAACTGATGGTTAAATTCTCTACTGCCTTAATCGGTATTCTAAAATGTGACGTGCCGCCCGCAGCCATTGGATAAAGCGTTTTTGTCCCTGGTATCATATAGATATCGCCGCTCGCAGCGTCCGCCGCCTTTGCGGTCACCAAGCCTCCAAAACCGGATACAATCATTGCACAGATCAAAAACAGTGCAAAAAATTTCCTTCTTTTCATAAAGATGATTCCTCCTTCTTCCCCTTCCTTCGACCAGCTTTCTTATTTGGCTCATTATTTTTTGCCGTCTCTGGTCTATTTCCTTCTGGTGTTTTTTGTTTATCATTCTCTTCTTCTTTTGTTTCATTTTCAACTGCTGTTTTATTTTCCAAAATTGGTATACCAGAATTTTCTGTGTTTTCCTGTACTGAATTTTTTGTATCTGGCATGGTTAAGTTTTCCTGTTTTTCTTTTGTCGCCGCAGATTCCTGACTTTCTTTTTCCGACTCAAACTCATCAATTGGATGCTCGATCAGCTCCACGCTCTGAATCTTTCCGTCAAGGATATGTATAATCTTATCTGCAAAATCTGCCAAGCGCGGATCGTGTGTAACCATCACAATGGTCTGGTTGTTATCTCTGGCAATCTGTTTGATCAGTTTCATAACTTCCATTGTCGTTCTTGTATCAAGGTTTCCCGTCGGCTCATCCGCAAACACAATCTCCGGCTTTGCAACAAACGCCCTGGCAATACCGACGCGCTGCTGCTGCCCGCCGCTCATCTGCTTTGGACGATGGTTGATTCTTGTGCCAAGCCCTACTTTTATCAGCATATCCTTCGCCATTTTCCGGCGCTTTCTTGATGGGATCCGCTTAAATACAAGCGGAAATTCCACATTTTCCAACGCTGTCATAGAATTTAACAGGTTATATGACTGAAATACAAATCCAAGGTAGCGTTGTCTGAATTTTGCAAGCTGCTTCTCCGACATCTTGCGGATATTCTTTCCCTTAATTAATATCGCTCCGCCGGACGCTTTCTCAATCCCAGCCATCAAATTCAGCAATGTTGATTTTCCTGAACCCGAAGTACCAAGCAGACAGCAAAACTCACCTTTTTCAATATCGAAACTGACATCATCAACTGCGTTGATTCGCTCGCTTCCCATACGGTAAACCTTTTTCACATTTTTTATCTCAATCACAGGCGGCTTCTTTTTTTCTGCCCCTGCCGTTTTTTGATCTGACACTTTCTCCAATATTTCACCCTCTTTCCGTGTTCCACTAGAAGCAATCCTTTATCAAAACTTCCTCTCATAAAATACTATATAAATATTAAAAATCCAATCTTTATTTCTTAAGTTTCTCTTAAAATTGTGTTACTAAATGTTACGTGGCATTTTTTTGTACTTATTGCCAAAGATACGGATGTATTTTTTCTTCCTTTATTTGGAGAAGAACACAGTCCGCTCAGGAAAATGCTCTTCCTTTCGGTCAAACATGAATCAGCATATTATAATAAGCGGCTGCTGCAAGACAGCATTCTCTACAAAATACGGCATTTAACCATACATTGCAGAAATTCTGCATTTTGCAACAGCCATTATATTTTAATATATAAATTTTTCTTTTACTGCAATATTATATTGAATCGACAAATTCTGCCTCTTCATCAGTTTCATCTACCACAGAATGTTTTTTTGCCCGCCCCAATTTTTTCGCGTCTTTTCTGCGATCGACAAACCTGTTAAAGACTTTCTGGAAATAAGCTCCGATTGGAACTGCAAGCAGCATTCCCAAAACTCCGCCGATCGCGCTTCCAAAAATCAGCAGAATAACGACAAGCAGCGGATGAATTCTTACACTTTTTCCTAAAAGTTTTGCCTCGATAATATTTCCGTCCAATGTCTGGATAATAAACAGCGCGATCAAAGATGCAACCATCACATCATATTTTCCCTCCACAACAGAGATAATAATAATGCTTCCATATCCGACAAACGGTCCTAAATACGGCACTAAATTTGCCAGTCCTGTAAGCAGTCCAATAATCGGCGCCAAACTGATTCCGGTTAAAAGCATCGCTGTTCCGGTGGCAAAAATCATAAAAGTAACATCGAGCAGCTGCCCGCGGATATAGCCGGAAAATACCTCGTCCAAATCCCTTAAAACAGAGCGCACTTTGGAGTTTGTCTTATCCGAGAACACGGCGTCCGTCACCCCGGCAAAATAGGCGGTAATCGAATTGCCGTCAATCATAAAATATATCCCGATAATCAGCCCAAACATCACGGTTGTAACATAACCGGAAATATTTGTGACCGACCCAATCACCCCGTCCGCGACCGACTGGATAAATCCCATCACGCTGGAGGAAAGACCGTTTATAAAGTTTGTGATCTGTTCGGAATGAATATCCAGATCTTTGAGCTTTTCCATCATCACGCCATAAAAATCGGTTACGCTCTTTGTCAAAGCCGAGATCGCCCCAAACAATTCATCCAGATTTGCCACCTGCAGCTGATTTGTCACACTGTACACAATTGCAGACACAATCGCAGTTATAATCAATAAAAGCAGCAAAATTACTGTAATAACACTCAGCACGCGCCCCGATTTTCTCAGAGCGCGCACTTTCATATATTTTTCTGTAAAAAAGTCATTGAGCGGTTTTAAAATATATGCCATAACAAATCCAAAAATTATCGGCTTTGCCACACCGACGATCCAGTTTACTGCCTGCATCACCGATGAAAAAATCTGCGGCGCATGGTCGGTCAACTGGTCAATCACCTTTATTACAAGCACAGCCACAGCCAAAAAAGCTGTCATTCGGACGTACCTTTTGTTAATCTTGCCTTTCCAACTCATTTATTAGCCTTTCCGCCCTCGATAAATTGCTGGATTACCTCGACTGTATGATCGATTCCCGCATAGCTGCTGTTGACGGATAAGTGATAGTTCTCCGCCCTGCCCCACTTTTCGCTTGCATGATAATTGTAATAATTTGCACGGCGCTTATCAATCTTTAAAATATTTTCTTCCGCCTTGTTCTCCGCAAGACCGTCAACGCGGATCGCGCGCTCAATGCGGAACTTAATATCTGCCCACACAAAAATATTTACAACATTCTCCATATCCTTTAAAATATAGTCCGCACAGCGCCCTACAATAATACATGGACCTTCTGCTGCTACCTTGCGGATCACATCCGACTGTGCCAGATAAATTCTGTCGTCAAGCGAGAGATGGGAAAACCCAAGTTCCTGATTGCCGTAAGAATTCATTCCCATTGCAATCGAGTACAAAAGACTGTTCGATGCCTTTTTTTCTGCATTTTCAAACGCAGCCTCCGCAAAACCACTCTCCTTGGCCGCTCTTGTAATCAGCTCATTGTCATAAAATGGTATGCCCAATTTCTCCGCTAACTTCTTTCCAATCTCGCGCCCGCCGCTTCCATACTGCCTGCTTATCGTAATCACTTTATTCATAACAAACCTCCGTTCCTATCCGGTATCAACCTTCTTTTTTTAATTTTACCATAAAATTCTGAAAAATAAAACCATTTTAGCATATTTTCCAAAATTCCAAATAAATTCGACGCAGTAAATGATACTGTGCGTATAATCTTTGTTTCATTCTCTGATAATATGTGACCAGCAATATAAGATCTTCCTCCAAAACAGCATCTTGTCCGAACGCTGCGCGCAGTGCGACTTCCTGACACTGTCCAAAATTTTTATCTGCAATTGCACTGTCTTTTGCAACTCTATCCGCAAACGTCTCATAATCCTCGGATCTATCTTTTATAAATTGTTTTGAACTGCCTTTTTCATGCAAAAGCAGCCGCTCCATCCGGCGGTAAAGTTCCACTGCCTGACCGCGCCGCGTACTCTTTCTTTTGCGGAAATACCAGACAACCCTATACCGCGCGAAAGCAAAAAAGAGAAACAAAAAAAACATTACCCCGAAAGAAAATACAATACGGGCAGTTTTTGACAAATCGCGCCACCATCCACGAAAACCATCGCCTTTTATTTTCAGAGTCGTTCCGGTTAATTCCGACGTCTTTACCGGAGTCGCCTCGGTCGGCTTTGGATCCAAATCTGGAAACTGCACAATCTCGGTCGGAGTTGGAACTTCCGGTTCCGGCACACTTGTCGAAGTTGGAAACGGCGTTGGTACTTGTTGTTCTTCTTCCACCCGCTCCACTTCCTCCATAATTTCATCTGGAAGCTGCGAAACGCCATCTTTGGTAAAACCGACGGTCATCTCAACCGGCGCCCATCCGATTTTATCAAAATAGACCTCAACCCATGCATGAGCATTGTAATCTTTTATTTCGATTTTTTTTCTTGTAACGGTATCGTTGTACCATCCTGCGGACGTATCCCACGTCGAAAAATCATCATCAAAAACTTCTGCTGTGCGGAAAAACAGGTTGGTTACTCCTGCTTTTTGCGCATTTTTTATATCACCCTCCGTAATCAGATAGCCCTCCGCATAGCGCGCTGGCACACCAAGACTGCGCAGCAAAAGAACTGCCGCGGAAGCAAAATGCACGCAGTAGCCTTTTTTGTTCTCAAACAAAAAATAATCGACGAAATCGGCTTTCTCCGGCATTGCTCCCGGTGCAAGCGAGTATTCATACCCTGATAAATACTCCTGTACCGCCTCAATTTTCTCCCATGCCGTGGCGTCTTCATCCGCCGAAAGTCCAAGCAGCTCTGCCTTATTCGAACCATTTGGAAGAACCGTATAAACTCTGTATACAAACTCCCGGTATTTATTCTCAAATTCTGTATATGTCTTATTTTCAAACAGCTTATCCATATTTTCAGCAAGAATTTCCGTCTGTTCTTTATTTAGATTATCCCACATACAAAATTCGAAAGTATAATTCTTCTGCGATCTCTTCGGCACAATATAAGAATCTCCGATGTAGTTGATCTCATTTTTGTTTTTAAACTGGCTTGTTTGATAGCTGTATGGTCCATAAATATAGCGCGTGCTTGCCTTGTTATAATGAACTTCCATTGTCCCCCGACACACCGTAAGAGAACCAAGCTTTAAAAGAGAAGAAAAAATTCCTTTCTCCTCCTCAAACAGCTGATTCATTACATGATAAATCTGCTCATGCGCCAAATGTCCAAATTGTGAATACAATAATTCCTTATACGTATTTTCATCCTGCGAATCAAGATTTTCCCAGCCGGATGCGGTATACACGGCGCCGTTGTAACCTTTTAAGTAAACAGGAGCTTTTACCTCCGGCATTGTCACAGTCAGCGCGGTCTCATTTTCAAATGTAATCCGGTCGGCGCGGCTGAAATGACCGCTGTTCAGTCCTCCAATAAAATCTGCTTTTTTGGAAGCAGTATTGTCTTTTTCTTTTTTCCCAAGCGACTCTACAAAATCTGTAAGATTACTCCACACAGGGCTGTTCGCAACTTCCTTTATTGTCTGCGCCAGTTTTGCCTTTCTTTCTGGTTTACGAATGTTGTTTAAATAAAATTCTGTATTTATTATAAATGATACCACCAAGCACAATACTGTAAACAAAGCAGCTGCCATAACGGTGTTTCTCGCTCTGCCTGCAAGATATTCTTTTGCTCCCTCCCGGTCATAAAAACCAGAATGCTGGATTGCAAGCACTGCCATCATACATGCAATTTGCCCAAGAAACACATAATCCTGTGGCACCACGCCCACAAAAAGCCCGCAAAAAGCAGCACTTCCCATAATAAGCAGCGTGACCAGCCGCAGTCTGCCCGCAAATAATGTTTCCGCATACACAGCAAGGAGCAGCTGAACAATAACAGCAAAAAACAATGTAACAGTCTCTGCCTGCTCATACTCCGTGATATAATAGCGAACCGACATATCATAATAACGATTTATCAATGTAATCGCAGCATTTTCAATATAGATAAATCCATAACCGACCTGCTCGAGCCTTCTCCACAAAAATATACACAGCCATCCCAGATAAACCGGCAGCAAAGCAAGTTTTCCTACATTTGAAAGAAGATGAAGCGCCGACCATACTACAGCGCCAATCAAAGAAGCAAGAAATAAATTCCATCCCTTTATTTCTACGTCAAGAATTGTCACAAGACACTGCACAGTCAAAAGAGAAGAGAAAATCAGCAGTACGACAAGCGGCAATACAAAAAAGCGAGATTGTCTTTTTGCCTGATCTTCATATTCAAAACCTTCCTGCTCTATAGAAATGCCATCCCGCTGTCCTATTCTTTTTCCCATGCCGTACCTCCCTCTGGATACCCCATCATAGCAAGGCCTTGGTCAAGCTCTCCTAAAGTCAAATCGTTTTTAAAAACCCCTTCCACAGGCAGACCAAGCTCCTCCTCCGACGGATGCCCGCACAAAAAAACCAGCCTTAACCATGCAGATTTCCGGCATTCTATCAAATAGCGCGAAACTTCTTCGGGATGTTTTTTGGCAGTTATATAAAAAATATTTGTATACTGTTCCCTCCAAAATTCTGAAAAATACAGATAGGCAGTTTCTGCTTCGGGCTTTTTGTGACTCTTCTTTTTCCATGCTCCGCCGCTTTTTAACAAACAACCCGCCATCTCATAAAATTCTTCGATATCAGAAACACGATATCTCACATTTGCACCTGTAACAGCGTCGCGCCATGCAAACAAGTGCGTCTGCTGCTCCTGCACCATCCGAAAAGAAAGCGAAAGCGCTGTCTCCCTGACAGCGTCCTGAAACTCCAGACTTTTTGATTGGCTATCAACCGAAAAATCTGCCAAAATCAATACAGAACAATCAATCGGCAAGCCAAATTCCTTCACCATAAACCGATCCATCTTCGCGCTTAATTTCCAATGGATGCGATTCAGCCGATCTCCCAGCATATATTCCCGAATATCAAACAATTCTGCCGGGTCATCTCCCGCTTTTGCGCCAGAGTACAATTCACTTTCAACCAGAACATAAGGATTTGGCCGCACAAGGGATTGTTCCATTTCATGCAGCTGCGGCAAAACAATCAATTCTTCGGATCTCGTGTTCTCAACCCGGCGAAAAAAACTTTGTCTTATCTTTTTTACAGAAAAAACACCAAAAATATCCTGGATTTTTGCACTGCGAATACGAAATTCCAGACAAGCGCTGTAATCCGAACCCATAGTAAACATATATTTTCGCGTTCCCTGACAAAGCGGAAATTCAATCTTTTTCTTTTTGTAACCCGGCATACACATATTTCGATATAACAAAACCACCTTCAGCCTTCCGACAGGCAGATGGTTTAAATTCTTCACAGCAATGCCGACGTCAAACAGCTCTTTCTTTTCCACAATGCGCTCTGGCAAAATAAATTCTATGTGTACCTTTCTTGTCTGTATTTTCAACAGACACCACAGCGGCAGCGGCAGAAATAAAAATGTGTAAAATATAATTGCTGTAACTCGAAAGCTGTACATGGTCATCATGATCCAGAGCAAAAAAAGTATCAGAAGATACGCCAGCTTTTTTACAAACATGGGCTTCCTCGCTTTCTCAACTCCGAAATACCAACCGCGGCGCCGTCACAGAAGACAGCACTTGCGCTGCCAACTCTTGTATTGTAATGCGGTTTACTCTCGCCTTCGGGCTTAGCACCATCCGGTGAGCTGCCACAGTTTCAAAAACCGAACTTACATCATCCGGGATCACATAGCCTCTGTTTTTCCAGTATGCAACTGCTTTCGCCATCTTTGAGAGCGCGATTGTCCCGCGCGGGCTGACCCCAAGCAAAATCATTTGGTTTTCTCTTGTTTTCTGTATAAGATGTGCGATATATTCATACACTGCATCATGAATGAACACTCTCTCCACCTCCTGCTGCAAAGCGACCAGCTCGCGTCTTGTTATCACTTGCTGTACCTGCGCAAGCGGATTTCCCTCATCTCTTCCCTTTAACATCTCAATTTCACTTGAAATATCCGGGTATCCCATCGAGAGCCGCACCATAAAACGATCCATCTGAGATTCCGGCAGCAGCTGCGTGCCAACCGAGCCAACGGGATTCTGCGTTGCAATCACAATAAATGGCTTGGGCAGTTCTCTTGTCACACCATCCACAGTAACCCTGCCTTCCTCCATAACTTCCAAAAGTGCCGACTGAGTTTTTGAGGAAGTTCTATTGATCTCATCTGCCAGAAATAAATTACATAATACACTTCCCGGATGATATTGACTTTCGCCCTCTCTTGTATAGATATGAAAACCAACGACATCCCCAGGCAGTACATCGGGCGTAAACTGCATTCTGCGGTAGTCCAATTGCAAAGCTTTCGACAGAGCTAAAGCCAATGTCGTTTTTCCGACTCCTGGAATATCCTCAATTAAAATATGTCCCTTCGCAAGAATCGCCATAATCACCTGCTCAATCACTTTATCTTTTCCGACGATTACTTTTTTTATCTCCTGCTTGATTTGCTCAAGCCTTACATTCTGTCCTTCCATATCCCATCCAGCTCGCTTTCTGCCACTTTGCATTTTCTTTTTTCACAATTATTAAAATACTATGACATAAATTTTTCTGTTTTTTGCACGACATACTTAAGGTCAAAACGAATTCCAGCTGCTGTCTTGTCCGGCAGCAAACTGCTTTGCCGCTCCAAAATCTCCTCGATCTTTTCTTTCTGCCGCGCTGAAATCCTCCCATAAACATACCTGTTGTTTATCCCCGAAAGAATAGAAATCTGTTCTGTTTCGGAAAATTCTTTTCTTCCATATAATAAAAGTAAGTATGGAAGTCTTTCCCATGATGGTTCGCACAACAATAAATTTAATAAATACTCTTTATAGACCGTTTCGCAATATTCCAAAAGTGTTTTATAAAGATAAAACGCCCCGTAATGAATATGATATTTGCGGATACATTGATATGCAAAACGTGAAATTTCCAGGCGTCTGTCAAACAAAAACTTCCAGTAAACAGTTTCTCCTGATTCCATCGCAAGCTTTGCATAGGAAAAAAGCGCCGTTTTGCAAAGTTTGGCGTTCTTTGATTCTAAAAACGGCACAATATCCTTCAGATCTGTTTTGCTGCCCTGCTCTGCTATGCCGATCAGAGCAATCTCCAACACTTCCTTTTTTAATTGTTCTTTGTAAAAATTTAAAAGATCCATCTCAGTATGTCTTTTTAAAATATAACCTGCATACTCGCGAATCCGTTTTGATTTATCAAGCAGCATAGCTAAAATCCCTGCCCATGCTTTGTGTTCTTTCTTATATCGATACTGTAGTGCATAATACCGCACCGCCGTATTTTTGCATAAAAGATACCATTCTATTTTTTCTTCAGTATAGCCATAATAATCGAAAATTCCTGAAAGAAGTGTTACTTTTCCGTATCCTGTTTTTTCTCTGGAAAAAAGAAATTCCATATATTCTTGTTTTAATACTTTATTTTTACTTACAAAACGATAGATTGCATTTTTAATATTGACTTCACAGGTTGATATTTTACGAAGCTCCTGTTCTGAAATAACAACAAATTTTTCTGCAAATACCTTCCCTGACAGCTCCTCCAAACGTTCCAGCTGGCTAATGTCCCGCCTTCCCAAATTTCTGATCTCTTCAAGCGCCGGCAGAGCGAGAAAAAATTCTTGAATACCGCACTCTTTCATACGCTTGCAAGCACAGCGAAACGCGATTTCACGAATCTTAGCCACCCAGTCATTCATCCGCAGAATAAGAAAAAAAAGCGCGTTATCCTGCCCGTCCAAAGCCTCAATACACCGCTCGCGGTAATACCCGTTTCCCATCCATGTTCCAAACTTTAACATCGCGCCATACTGGACATCCGACAAACCAGAAAAATGGCTTCGGTCAACCACAGCGCGCTCCCATCTCTCATCTTCACATTCTGTAAAATACCTGCCGTCAAAAAAATCTTTTCGAAACTCTTTCGACAGCCGAATCAATTTTTTTACAGAAATAGAATCCATCCATCCGCGGTAAGCGTTTGCAACCATGGCCTGAACCCCGCTCTCTTCTGGATATAGGAATACTTTGTGCAGTACTTTTCCATAATCCAAATTTCCTTTTCGAAATTCCGGCAGCGCAGTATTGCAAATATACGCCAAAAATTCATTTTTATTTCTGAAATACCCCAAAATTTTTGTCCCCCTTATCTTACTTTTGATTGTAAAACTCAAAAATTTCGAGATTTCGAATTTCACATTTTGTTATCTTTTATTCTTTTATCGCTTTTGATTTTTTTCATTATATTTTAGCTTTTTCCATAAAACATTCTAAATTTTTATGTTCGGAAAGATACTTATTCAGCATAATAAGCTCATCTTCCCAAATACAGTACTGCGTATCTTTTGCTCTCACCTTGGATAAACATTCCGGCAAATCCTGCCAGAGCACAGATTCCACTTCGGAAACTTGAAGTTTTAATGCAGAAACATCCACTGGATTCGCATAGAGATAAACCATTGCCAACTCGTTGTTTCGAAACGGTTTTCCGTAAAATTCGCTTTCAAACCACCCGCGATGCAGCCCGATTTCCAACAGTTCCTGCGGTTTTGCCAAAATTCCAAGTTCTTCAAATAATTCTCTTAAAGCAGACTCTCTGTATTCCTGCCCGGCCAGAACATGCCCGGCAGATGAAATATCATAACAGCCCGGAAACGCATCTTTCTCCACGCTTCGTTTCTGGAGCAAGACCTGCCAGACTTGCTGTTTCCTGCGCACAATCCACACATGCGCAGTGCGGTGCAGATCTCCCTCCAAATGTACCATACTGCGCTCTTTTACCATCCCTGTTGGATTGCCCTGCTTATCCAAAAGATCAAACAGTTCCATCGGCTTGCCATCCATAATTGCCTGCATTAAAACATCATCTTTGTATATAAATTTTAAAGAAAAAAATTCCTCTTTTGTGCGCAGCAAGTCAAAAAACAATCGATCGCCGCGCCAGATTGGAAGATCATACACCTTTTCTTTCGGTATCCATGCCAGCTCTCCTTCATCGCATGGCAAAAGCTCCCCTGAAAATTTATCTGCCGTATATAAAAACATATATTCTGCATTGCATTCATCAAGCAGAAATGTAATAATTCCTCTTATTTTATATGAGGTCAAACACAGCCCACACTCCTCTTTTACCTCACGAAGCACACACTCATCCGGGCTTTCACCCACTTCCATATGCCCGCCAAGTCCAATCCATTTTCCTTTATTAATATCCTGTTCTTTTTTTATGCGATGCAGCATTAAATAACCGTTGTCTTTTTCAATATAACACAATGTTGTTAAATTTCCCATGCGGTTTTCCACCTTGATATTTCATCTTGTTTTCTTTACTCTGTATGTTCTTTTTGATGCCTTCCGCACGATTTTTTTTCTGTACATTTTCCAATCACATCACACTTTGGCATAAAAAGATTGTCCACAATCCAAGCCCATTCTTCCGAATAGTGTCTTAAAACATCACAGATATCGCCAAACAGCGCGCGATATTCCCAGTATGCCCGCGCGCACATTCTCTGACGGCTCATATCAACCAGATTGCGCAGATTCCGCTTGTCCACAATTTTTGTCGCCATGCCAAGAGGAAGAAGCATCGCGGAATCCTCGCGCGCAACACCGAGTTCCTCCAGCTTTTTCAGCGATTCCTGAATGTTTTTTATCGCCTTGGTATACTCCTCCAATGCCGCGGTATTGCCTTTCATACCATGCGGTATAATATAATCAAATCCATCCTGGTAATTGATGTACCGCGTACTCGACTGAAGCCTTGTCGGCGCGCCTCCAATATGCGTATACCATTCGCGGATCACTCTTGCACTGTAACCGTCCAACACCATCTCAACATTAACATACTCCATTGTACGCCCATGATTTGCCACAATGCAATCCATCCCGCGCTTGCAGTTTTTTTCCTGATCTTGTATATCCCCGCCCCAGCAGACACCAGCCCTCATACCAATCAACGTAATCGGATTTTTTGTTGTTTCCGGCAAAACGATAACCTTTCCCATTCTGTCCTCCATCCTGCTGCCTTTTGTTATAATGCCTGCCAAAAAAGCAGCATGCTTATTATAAAAGGTTTTGATATATTATGTACTTTATACTCAAAATTAATAATTTAACTATACTACAAAAAAGTCAGAAATTCAAGGTTCGTTTTCCGCAAAAATCAAAGAGCAATATACAATGTGTTTTCTGCTGCTTGTCTTTGCTGACAATCCATCTCCTTGATATGTTTGTATCTTGGTACACGCTTTTTGTTTTTCGACAATGCACATAAAAATACCTTCTAAACAGACTTTTGGCTTTTACCCCATCCGCTTAGAAGGTAACTGATCTATTTCTGTTGTCGTTTGATAAAATCAAACTCGTTCTACATAAGCTCTGATACTGGAAGCGTTTGCATACAACTGCGTATGTCCTTCGGATATCACGGCAAGCGTCGGCGCCTGCTGAATATCAAGCCCTCTTGCAAGTTCTGGATTTTCCTGCGCGTCAACAACAATATAATCCATCCCTTCCAGATAACTTTTCGCCTGCCGACAGTTCGGGCAAGTCTTTGTTGTAAACAGATAAGTCCCATCTGGAAGCCCGCAATCATTCTTTAAATCCAGTTTGAATAAATCCGCTCTCTTGTTTTGATCCAGCAGACGGGATAATTCCGACATCTCTTTTGGTTCCAACAAACTGGACAAATCCGGCATCTCAGATATCCCTTTTGATTCCAGCAGACGGGATAATTCCGACATCTCTTTTGGTTCCAGCAAACTGGACAAATCCGGCATCTCGGATATCCCTTTTGATTCCAGCAGACGGGATAGTTTCAACATCTCTTTTGATTCTGACTGTTCTGTCATCTTTTGTTCTTTTATAGTTTCCCATGACATTTTGCGGGATTCCTCAAGATTATAAGTTTTTCGGTTTTTATATTCCTGCGTTTTTCCAGCGTTCCAGTTTTGCACCGGGCGGTAATATCCGGTAATTCTGCTGTAAACTTCCGTTTTTTCCCCGCATTCAGGGCATTGATATACTTCCCCGCTCAAATAGCCATGATTCCTGCATACCGAGTATGTCGGAGACATAGTATAATACGGAAGCTTGTAGTTTGAAGCGATCGTGCGAACCAGCTTTGCTGCTGCCTGCCAGTCCACAAGCTTCTCGCCAAGAAATGCATGAAACACCGTTCCAGACGTGTACAAAGTCTGAAGTTCATCCTGAACATCCAACGCCTCAAAAATATCCGCTGTAAAATCCACCGGAAGGTGAGAACTGTTTGTATAATACGGCGTATCGCCCTTGTTTCCCGCCGTTTTAATATCCGGCCACCGGTCTCTGTCATGCTTTGCAAGGCGGTAGCTTGTGGATTCTGCCGGGGTCGCTTCAAGGTTGTACAGATCGCCATACTGCTCCTGATAATCGCTTAGGCGTTCTCTCATATGGTTTAATACCTTAACCGAAAACCGCTGTGTCGCTGGCTCTTCCATTCCTTTTCCAAGCCACTTCGCATTCAATCCAACCTCATTCATCCCGACAATCCCGATTGTTGAAAAATGATTGTCAAACGTTCCAAGATAGCGTTTTGTATATGGGTATAATCCCTCTTTTAAAAGTTTTGTAATCACCGTGCGCTTTACTTTTAAGGAGCGCGCTGCAACATCCATTGTATGGTCAAGCCGGTTGAAAAAATCGCTCTCGTTCGCCGCAAGGTATGCAATACGCGGCATATTGATTGTAACAACGCCTACAGAACCCGTACTTTCGCCGCTTCCAAAAAAACCGCCTGTCTTTTTGCGCAGTTCCCGCAGGTCAAGGCGCAGCCTGCAGCACATAGAGCGCACGTCGCTCGGCTTCATATCACTGTTGATATAATTGGAAAAGTAAGGAGTTCCATACTTGGCGGTCATCTCGAAAAGAAGCCTGTTATTTTCTGTGTCAGACCAGTCAAAATCTCTTGTGATGGAATAAGTTGGAATCGGATATTGAAAGCCGCGACCATTCGCATCGCCTTCAATCATAATTTCAATAAACGCTTTGTTTACCATATCCATCTCAGCTTTGCAATCTTTATATTGAAAATCGACCTCTCTGCCCCCGACAATACAATTCAGCTCTGCCAAATCATCAGGAACTGTCCAGTCAAGAGTAATATTGGAAAACGGAGCCTGTGTTCCCCAGCGGCTCGGCGTATTTACACCGTAGACAAAACATTGGATGCATTGCTTTACTTCGTCATAATTCAGCTTGTCCACTTTGACAAAAGGCGCTAAGTAAGTGTCAAACGATGAAAAAGCCTGTGCGCCTGCCCACTCGTTCTGCATAATGCCAAGAAAATTTACCATCTGATTGCAGAGCGTGGAAAGATGTTTTGCCGGGGCGGATGTAATCTTTCCCGGAATGCCGCCAAGCCCTTCTTTGATCAGTTGTTTTAACGACCAGCCCGCACAGTATCCTGTCAGCATCGACAAATCATGAATATGAATATCTGCATTTCGGTGCGCATTCGCAACCTCTTCATCATAAATTTCAGAAAGCCAGTAATTTGCTGTAACAGACCCTGAATTGTGCAGAATTAAGCCCCCAACGGAATAAGTGACGGTCGAATTCTCCTTGACCCGCCAGTCCTCCTCGCGCACGTAACTGTCAACAATCTCCTTGTAATCGAGTATCGTAGATTTCATATTGCGGATTTTCTCACGGTTTTTGCGGCACAAAATATAAGCTTTGGCAACATCCGTATATCCCGATTGTTCCAACGTATGTTCCACACTGTCCTGAACATCCTCCACGCTGACCGACTTGTCTTTTATCTTCCCCTGAAAATCTGCGGTTACCCGCAGCGCCAAAAGATCGATCATCTCCTCATCATAAAACTTTTTTGCTGCCTGAAATGCCTTTTTGATGGCGGCGCTGATTTTTGAAAGATGAAATTCTGCAATCTCGCCATCCCGCTTAATTACCTGGATCATAGCATCCCTTCCCTTCTTTTCCTTACACGGCGCTATAGCGCGGTATTCTGCGCCTACAGCACTCCCCCTATCTTTTGCACTAACACCATTTTTATGGCAGGGTAGTGCGGTCGATATCCGTGCAACAAGATTGTAGCAGATAATGCAAGTCCAGTCAAGAAAAACTACAACATATATTTGTTGTTTCAGAATCGTATACAATATATTGTGTTTTTTAGTCGGATTTTCATACATTCAAAATGAGTACACAACAAAATAAAAACGTAAATATTTTATAAATATATCACTTGTATAATAATCCTTTCCAATCCGTGTATTACAACAATTTTATCTAATCAAAAATTTATATTGAATAAAAAATTTCCTTTGGCACATAAGCTTTTATATGGATTCCATCCTCCTGGTAATCCTCACAAATCAGCTGTCCAAATTTGTGTATCTTCTGGATTTTTCCGGCTTCCTGATAACCAATCACCTTTTCCACCAGGACACGGCGGCTTGCAAGCTGTTCACGAATTGCCGAAAACAGACCTTCCAGCCCCTCCCCTGTCTTTGCCGACAGCTTAACAGACTGGTCGGCCTTTAAATCTTTGATTGTTCGTCCAGCTTCCGGCAAATCTTGCTTATTAAACACTGTAATCACCGGCTTATCCTTAATCCCTAACTGATACAATGTCTCGTAAACCACATGCATCTGTGTTTCCGCCTCATCATTTGCAGCGTCCACCACATGCAAGATCACATCCGAGTATTTTGCCTCCTCCAAAGTTGAGCGGAATGCGTCAACTAGATGATGCGGCAGTTTGCGGATAAAACCGACCGTATCCGTAAGCAAAATCTCCTCCCCATTTTCAAGTTTTAAGTTTCTTGTCGTTGGATCCAGAGTCGCAAACAGCTTGTCCTCAGACAAAACTTTGGCGTTGGTCAGACAGTTGAGCAGCGTTGATTTCCCCGCGTTGGTGTAACCCACAATCGCAAAAATCGGAATGGGACTGCCAGAGCGCAGAGAGCGCGCCACTTCACGGTTTTTTTTCACCTCGGCAAGCTCTTTGTTCAGCTGAGAAATGCGCGTGCGAATCACTCTTCGATCTACCTCAAGTTTTTTCTCGCCCGGTCCTCTCGTGCCAATTCCGCCGCCAAGTCTTGACAAATCGCTGTGCATTCCAACAAGTCTTGTCTGACGATATTTTAACTGTGCTAACTCCACCTGTATTTTTCCTTCTTTTGTGACTGCATGCTGCGCAAAAATATCAAGAATCAGCATCGTTCGATCCATCACTTTGCAATCCAGATAATTTTCCAGATTCTTCATCTGTGCCGGAGAAAGCTCGTCATCACAGATAATGCCAGTCGCTTTGGTCTCTCGAATTTGCTCTGCAACTTCCTCCATTTTCCCTTTTCCAATATACGTGCCTGGATGCGCGCTCTCGCGGTTTTGAATCACAATGCCGACGGTTACTGCTCCAGCTGTTTTTACAAGCTCCTGCAGTTCTCTGATCGACTCTTTGGTATCATCGTCCTCCGACACCTGCACGCCAACCAATAAAACCCGTTCTTCATCTTTTTTAATTTCATATAATTCCGGCATAATTTCTCGCTTTCTGCTTCTTTTATAAAATTTATTTTCTTATAGTATTTCTTACTTTTTTATAATTCGTTCTAAAAAAAGATATTCTTTTCTCGCTTCTTCATACTCTTTATCTTCCTGCGTAATATAATCCTGCATATATTTTTTCATATAAAAGTATGCTTCCTCCCACATTCCCTGTTTTTCTAAAAGAACAATATACAGTTTGTCCTGCCCGCGCTGCCATGCTGCATCATTGACGGCAGCCAGCTTTTCATAATATTCCTTTGCTTCTTTTACCCGGTCAAGCCGAATATTTACAGCCGCCAGTTGGTAATACAGCTCTGCATTCTGTAAATCTGCATCGACAAGTTCCATCAAATAACCTTCCGCCGCCAAATCATCCCCTTTTTCGATACAAATTTGCGCCAGATAATAGCTTGTCTCCTGAAAGCCTTTTTCATGCAGCTCCAAAAATGTTTTTTCCGCTTTGTTGTAATCGCCGGAAGAAAATTCCACGATTGCTTTAGACAAAGTTTCCTGATCGTTTGTTGGAGTTATTTTTGACAATTCTGCAATTACTTCTTCTGCCTCCGTTGTCCTTCCAAGTTTCCTAAGCGCAAGCAGTTTGCCCAAGTGCGTTCCCATTCTATAATCGCCAGCCTGAATCGCCAGTTCAAACTCTTTTAGCGCCTCCTCGTACTGCTCTTGTTCTATATAGATGTCCGCCCGCATCCGGTATAAATCCATGGATTCTCCAAACTCAGCAAGCAATTGTTCGCAGAGCAAAAGCGCTTTGGAAAGCTCCCCGCTTTTCTGATAATCCGAAAGCATTTTTGTATTTGCCTGTATTATGTAAGCTCGGATATCATCGTTATATTCCGCCAGCAAATCAATATTCAGCGCAGCGTAAAAACAGGACAGCGCCCGCTCCGCATTCCCCGCAAGATAGTATGCGATACCAGCTCCGCGGTATGCTTTTTTGTTGTTTTCCTGAACATTCTGAAATTCTTTGTCCAAAATAACGCACTCAAAATTCTGCGCTGCTTCATCGTACCTTCCAAGTTCAATCAGCGAAAAACCATAATATAAATAATACTCTGCTTTATCCCCATTATTTTCCATCGCCTCATAAAAATCCTTTGCCGCCTGCCGGTAATCCCCAGAATTATACGCCTCAATACCACGCTCATAATGTTCCTGTCCTGGGTCGAGAGAACAAGCGTTGAGAAAGACCAGTATTATGATTAAAAAACGGAGTATGTACCTGCTGTTCCATTTCATCTGCTGTCACCTCATAAGATACAATTTTATTCTACTGTGATATTGTTTTTAATATCCCCTAAAACAATTTCCAGAGCTTCTGAAAAATTGGAGTGAAATCCATCTGTTTTTGCCCTTGTTAAACGGATACAACTTTTAATTTTCGGGCATACTCTCAACCTCCAGCAGCCGGATTTTTGCCGCTTCTATCAGCGCTGTTTCCTCCACAGCCTTTTTATACTCTTTTCCAGACAGCCTGCGCAGTTTTCCAAACAACGCTGCTTTCTCGTTGTTATCCATCGGAAGCTTTGTAAGAGTTTTTCTTACGATTTCCGCTCTTTTTTCTTTCTGTTCCTGATTATAATGCACAACAATCTCGTACACAACGCCCGGCATCGTATGGTCAATCACAACACTTACGCGCCCATTGTCGTCAACCTTAGCCGGGTATGGCGCGCCATCCGCAAAAACCTCAACTTCCGCGGACAAAATATTGCAGAACCACAACTTATACTGCCGGGAACGAAGTTCGGATCGATTGTTCTGCTCTGCATTTTGTCCAAGCACTTTCTTTTCCTGATTGTCCGAATTCCCGTGAACTTTGTTTATTTCGTCTTTCTGATCGTTTGGAGCTGTTTCCTGCGGTAAAATCTCACTTGAAAATGTCACCCGCTGAATTCCTTTTTCCGACAATGATACAAATTTTGTTCTGTACCAGTTTTCTTCTTTATCCTGTTCAAAAAGTGAGTACTCCCCGTTTCCGCTCGCTGTATACACTTTCAGGCAATCTGGAACTTCCACATTGTTTGTATATTTTCTATCGTCCAGCACAAAAAAGCCGCCTTCTCTTAAAAATACCGGCATCTCTTCCATCCAGCGCATTATCTTAAACTCGGAACCTCCCTCATACTCCATACCAGTAAAGAGATCCGTCCATTTGCCTTCCGGCAGCCAGATTTTTAAAACTGTCATTCCCTGTTCTTTGCTTTTTTGCGTAACTGGCGCCACAAGCAGCTGCCCGCCAAACAAGTACTCGTTTCTGTACTGGTACGCTTCTTTATTTTCCGCCCACTCATAGTACAGCGGCTCAATCAGCGCAAGCCCCTCCTTATTTGCCCGGCAGGACGCAGAAAATAAAAATGGAATCATCTTATGCCGCAGCCGCAGATACTGCGCCGCAATCAGCCCGCTGCCGTTGCTGTACGCCCAAGGTTCCTTTGTAAATGTCTCGGAATCTGTACTGTGCAGACGGTTGATCGGGCTAAATACTCCAAATTGCACAAACCGCACATAAAGCTCATCGTCCTTGCTTCCATACATATGTCCGCCAATATCGTGGCTCCACCAGCTATAACCTGCATTGGATGCTGTCGCTGTAAAATAAGGCAGATAGTCAAGACTCTCCCATGTTACAAATGTATCACCAGAAAATCCAAGCGGATATCGATGCGAGCCGATTCCACAGTACCTAGATAAAATCAGAGGAGAATGTTCCAGCCCATTGTCCAGGTAATGGTAATGATTTAACGCCCACAGAGGATCCAGCCCCGCAAGCCGTGAATTACTGCCCTGCTGCCAGTCAATCCACCAAAAATCTACGCCGTCATGTTCCAACGGTTTATGAAGAATGCGGAAGTACGCATTGATAAAACGAGAATCCGCAATATCAAATGGAATCTGCTGTTCTGTCGCCGGATCAACCCCCATCGCTTCCGCCATTTCTGAATATTTGTCCTCAAAATACCGCACGCCGAGCGCCGGGTGCAAATTTAATGTCACATGCAAATTTTTCTCGTGCAGTTTTCTCAAAAAGCGCCGATAATCTGGAAACAGGCGCGTATTCCAGCTATATCCCGTCCAGCCGTCGTTTCCTCCGTGAAATTCATTATTTTTTCCCTGTTCTGTAATATTTTTTTCCTGATCCAATGTTTTTGACCAGTGCCAGTCCATATCTACAGTAGCTACGGTCAGCGGAATTTCCTGCTCTTCAAAATCGTTCATCACATGCAGATATTCTTTTTCTGTATAAGCGTGATATCTGCTCCACCAGTTGCCAAGCGCAAACCTTGGAATCAAAGGTGTCTGACCGCTGATTTGAAACAATGCTTTTACAGCTTCGCGGTAGTTATGCCCGTAAGCAAATACATAAATATCCTGCTCCGAAAAGTTTCTTATATTTAACGTCCCGCTTTCCTCAAGCACCAAAGATAAACGATCATCCAGCACTGCAACGCCGTTTTCTGATACTACCCCATTCTCTAAAACAATACGCTTTTTCTGACCTTCACAAATCCACCATTCCCCATCGCAGCAGTCCAACGTCCGGTATGTACCCTTTAAGTTTTTCGCATTATCAAGCGGTATCGAACACCCCTCCAAAATAACAAAGCTTTCTTCTATCGTCTCTTTTAAAACAAGTTTTGCCTCGCCTGTATCCACCGTCAAGCAATCTTGCTCTTTTTTTACGGTAAACGGTACTTTATCAAACTTTCGATACCAGACAGACTGTGTTGCTTGATCGCAAAAACGTCCTTTTTCTTCCTTCTCAATCCGAAATAATCTGTTTTTTAACACAGTAACTCGAAATTTTCCCCATACTACAATATTTTCCTCCAAAGCTTTTGGTTTTGTCGCCACAATAAAATGCTGATCTAACAAATACTGCTCCGCCATAAAATCCCTCCATTCCGAGAACGTTTCCATATCCCCTTATTTCTATCTTCTTATTCTTCCTTATTATATCCAGATCACAGCAATCCCGCAAGCGAAAAAATTTTAACTTTTCCTTTTTCCTTTGACGCTGCTGGTGTGCGGTCTTTTTTGCACGGGTCTGGGCAATCGAGTAGAGAAGATTCCTCTTCTTCCTACTCGCGCGCCAGCGGCATAATTCCACTGCACGGGTCTGCGCATAAAAAAACGGTGCGGAATCCTGCAATTCCGCACCGCAAATAAAACTTAAAATTTTTATCTTCCAGGGAATCCAAACAAATCATCAAACCAATTTCCATAGCCATTTGAATCGGATTCCTGCTGCTGGTTATTGCCTAAATTGTTGTCAGTTTCTTCTTCCTCCGGGCGTTCTCCAAGTGTCACATCAAGAATTACTTCTTCATAATTGCCGTTTGTAAGACGCTTTACTGTGATTTTTACGGTCTCACCCTTGCGGTAATACTGTAAATTACTCTTTAACTGTGTCATACCGGACACCGGCAGACCATCAAACGCTGTGATAATATCTCCTGCTAACATCCCGGCCTTCTCTGAGCCGGAGCCTTCTTCCACACTGCGAACATGCACGCCGACCGGCATATTGTAAGAACTTGCACTGGAAGCGGTAACATCCGAACCTGTGATTCCCAAAAATCCCTGATCCTCCTCGTCAACCAATTCCCTTGGCTCGCGCTCTGCAAGATTATTTAAAATAGACATTGCCTTGCTGATCGGAATTGCAAAACCCATACCTTCCACATTGCTGGAAGCAAACTTTACAGAATTGATGCCAATCACTTCACCGTACATATTGAACAATGCGCCGCCGCTGTTTCCAGGATTGATTGCTGCATCGGTCTGAATCAATGTATAAGTTACATTGTCCACTGTCACAACGCGATCCAGAGCGCTGATATAACCGGAAGTTAAAGACTGACCATATCCAAGAGCGTTTCCAATCGCCACAACCTGCTCGCCAATCGCGCATTCATCGGAGTTGCCAAGCACTGCGACAGCCAGCGAATCCAACACATTTTTTGGAATATCCGCAATCTTTACACCCACAACAGCAAGGTCGTTGGAAGGGTCTGTTCCCTTAATATACGCAGAATATATCTGCTCTTCGTTGTCGTTTAGACATACGGTCAATTCGCTTGTCCCCTCCACTACATGGTTGTTTGTCGCAATGATAAGTTCTTTCTCTGTCTTTGCAACAATAATACCAGAACCCGCACCGCTGTTTTCATACTGCTGTTTACCGACAAATGGATTGTAGGATTCCACAATAGATTTTGATGTAATCGCAACAATCGACGACAAATACTTTTCCGCAATCTGCTTTGGCGTGTACAGCATCTTCCCGGAATTCTGATTATTTACAGAAAGAAGATTTCCCATCGCCTGCACTTCCGGCGTCTTAATATTGTTTTCATTTTCCTTTGACGGCAAATCCTGATCGCTGTTCTCGGCTAAAGCTGGCTTTGCTGTATAGTTTCCTACTGCAAAACCGCCTCCTGCCAACAGTGCCGCACATAAAACCACCGCGGCAGCTTTCGCAAATTTCTTTTTTTGACCTCGTTTTTTCTTGTGATCCTGCGGCTCAACTACCTTACACTCCGTAAAAACTTCCGCCTGCTCTTCCCTTACAAATCCATTTTCATCGTACATACATATAACCTCCGTTCCATTTTTTTATCCAGTATCTGCAAAATTCCTGACTTCACTCAGACTTTTTCTCTGTTTTTGCCACCTTGACTGCCTTTCCTCTTAACCACTTTCATTTACGGATTTTGCTTTTTCATTCCTTTTACTGTTTTTCTTTTTGTTGTCTTAGTTTTCCTGTCGGCTCTCTAAATATCCGCCGCTCTGTTTGTTTTCTATGGCTCTATCATAACTATAAATTGTGAAGGATGCGTGATGGGATTTTGTATTTTTTGTGAAATACTCTGATTTTCCAGATTTTCTAAAATTATATTAAAATGGAATCAAAAAATTGCTGTAAAACGATCGCTTAGAAAGCAACAAAGAATCCTGCTTTGCAGGATTCTTTATATCAAAACATATATTGTATTTTTATAATAAATACTTGATAAAACAACTGAATCTATACGGTACTGTTTTTTTGCTGCATTACTAACAAATCAAAAAACTCATCCGCTGGCATCGGTTTTGCATAATAATATCCCTGAACTTGGTCACAGCCCATACTTTGCAGCATCTGCGCCTGCTCCTTCGTCTCTACGCCCTCCGCCAAAAGCTCAAGATCCAGCTTATTTGCCATAGCAACAATCTGTTCAAGAATCAGCCGCCCTTTGTCAGATATCATCATATTTTCCATAAATCTGCGATCCAGCTTAATCACATCGAACGGAGTTTCCAAAAGAATATTCAAAGAGGAATACCCGCTTCCAAAATCATCCATCAAAAGCGTAAATCCCTCATCCTTCAGCTGCAGTGCTTTCAAACTAATCTGCTGATCTGCCGCTGTTTCCGTAATTTCAAGTTCCAGCAGCTGCTTTGGAACAGAATTGCATTTCACCATATCCGAAAGCACCCCGATACAATCACTGTCTCTAAGATGAATCCGCGAAACATTGACGGAAATCGGACATAGAGTAATCCCAGCAAGTTCACATTTATGAATAAAGCGGCACGCTTCCTCCCAGATATAGTAATCCACTCTTTTGATAAAACCATTTTCCTCAATAATCGGAATAAACTGGTCTGGATAGATAATACCGCGCTTTGGATGACACCAGCGCACAAGCGCCTCCGCTCCGATAATCTCATTTTTTACAATACTGTATTTCGGCTGAAGATACATTACAAATTGGTGTTCCAAAATTGCCGCCTGCATATTCTCCTCAATAAACTTTCGATTATACAGCGACTCCTTAAACTGTTCGCGGTAGAATAAAATATTGGTCAGCATGCTGTTTTTTGCCGCCTTGCGCGCCATCGCAGCCCGATCTTCCATCTGGCGCAGATCCATTCCGCGATCTTCCACAGTATAGACGCCATAAGACATATGAAGTCTCACGCCTTTCAAACTTCCAATTCTCGCATCAAGCCGATAAATAAACTTAATCAGCTCTTCTTCCCGGTCGTATTCGGTCACTACCATAAATACATCACTGCGCAAATTAATATAAAATTGACCATTACTGCAGCAGCTTTTCAACTGGCGGTTAATAAACTCTAAAACCTCGTCTCCGAATTTTTCTCCATATAAATCATTGACAATTTTAAACGTTCGAACATCAAACTGTATAAACCCGATACTTTTTTTTGAAGAATACAAAAGGTTGTTGACATTCCTGTAAAAACGGCTGCGTCTGCGGATCCCCTCAAGCACGCGATGCATCTCGTTTTCTGGAATATCCTCCAAATGAAACGTGCTTTCTTTAAAATTTTTTGTGTAGTCCTTCAGCATCTTTTCTAAAATCTCAATACTGATCTCCAGCGCTTTCGGGCATTTTTTTAGAATCAATCCTTCTTTTCGAATCTGAGCCAGATCCTCCGGCTTTGAAATATCTTTTCCCAAAATATCTCTGCAATAGATTTTTCCATCCATGCGCTCGGAAAAAAGCCTTATAAATTCTTCTGTCTTTTTATTTCCATACACTTCACGCTCTCTGTCCTGCGCATCATAAAATCCAAACGCCATTCCCAGTACAAGCAAAGATGCTGTAATACATCCGCAGGTTCCTCCCTGCCGCATCCCCCCGCCAAAACATGTACTGATCCGAAATGCTGTTTTTAAATCCAGGCCAAAATCTTTCGCAAATGCCCCAAACAGCGCTTGTGAACAATGATACTGCTGATGCAAAAGCTGTTCCGCCTTTTCCTTATGTGTCATACTGCACCTCATTTCTGCAATTATTTCTGCTTTTTCATTTCCGACCAGTGCTGTGTTGTCATAAAACCTTCCTTATAGTAATATTTTAACAGAAAAAGGAGATTTTGTGAAGCATTACTTTTCATCTTATCTTTCCTGCATACTTTTAAAACCTTCCGACAGCATTTTCATTACCATAGATTGCAAAGCCTTTTTGGATGCTTTATCCAAATGATCATAAGTCTTTAACATCGCGCGCACCGCGCGAAAACCGTCCATACGAATATCGGTCAATGTGCGGTTTTTATCCGCCGCAAGCACCGAGAACAAGGATTCGGTAAATTGTCTGCGCTGTTCATCACTCATATCGCTCAATATCTTTCGTATTGTCATATCTGCGATTCTGCTCTCTTTTGTCACACTTTCAAGATGAATAAACTGTGTTCCGCACACTTCCCAGCTAAACCCATCATGCTGCATCGCCCCTTTTTCCAGGCTCTGCACAACAGTATAATTTTCATCGTGTTCCAACAGCATCCCTACAATCGACGACTGCGGCACTGTTGTATTAATTCGCCTGCGAACCACCTCATACTCTTTTGTCTGTACAATGGATTCTTTAAACCCTGGACCATCGTGATTAAACACTCCAAGAATTTGCTTTTGTTTCGCTTCCCCTGCGTTTGTAGCAGCATAGACCGCAAGGTTTCCTCCTTTCGAATGCCCTCCGATATACCACTTACAATTTGAATGCGTCTCCATCACCCATTTTAGATAGCGAACTGCCGCCGCCTGAGACGGCACGGTATCCATCACACTCATCAGAAAATCTTCCTTCCATCCAAGCAGCGTATCGTCGGTTCCCCGGTAAGCAAGATAGCACAAATCCTTGTTTAACTGGAAAGTAACGGCGGAAAATTGCATATTTTTATCGGTATCCACTTCCTGCACATAATTCGAAAGAAGGATATTGGAAAATCTTTCGCTGTCCGCCATCAGTTTCAGCATTGAAAAATAATCTGGTTTCTGCAAATCTCCTGTATTTTTTTGTTTGTCGCGCTCCTCGGCAAAATATTGCCCCGCCGCCTTATCCAGCGAAACTCCTTCGGAATTCTGCGCGATGCTCTCAAAATTTAAATAGGATAATTCCGCCAAAATAAGGCTGTCAACTTCATTCAGAGAACTCTTATCAAAAGTAAGATCGCCTCTCCACCGGATATAATCAAGTATATTTGCCATAATATACCCCTTTTTGTCCATCGCAGTTTCATGTTCTGCTGCTCTGCTTTTATTGTATTCTTATCAAGATAAAAAATCAATGTTGGAAGTATTGATTTTTTGATAAAATGCAGTAAAATGATAGTTGCTGTATCTGTCCATGCTGCTTTTTGTGCCTAATCTGCTGTTTTGACTCTTATTATTACATACACAAAAATTTTTAAGCATATCCCAATAAATTGCCGGACAAATTTTTTAACAGCAAAAAATTTAATAAAAAAACAAATGTGAAAAAACTTCACAATTACAGGAATGGAGGATTTTTTTATGGAGGAGAAAAAACCGCTGAAAGCAATATTCCTTGATTATGTTATGATTACCATTGCCGCTCTTTTGCTTGATATCGGGGTATATCTTTTTAAATTCCCAAACAATTTTTCTTTTGGCGGTGTAACGGGTATTTCTGTGGTTTTAGCTTCCAAATTATCGCTGTCTGCAAGTACCTTAAACTTTATTATCAATATGCTGCTGCTTGTCGTAGGGCTTATTTTTCTTGGAAAAGGTTTTGCTATGCGCACAATCTATGCCAGTGTTGTTATCTCTGTACTGTTAAGCGCAATGGAAAAGTTATTTCCGATGTCCGCCCCTCTTACAAACCAGCCTGTACTTGAACTGATCTTTGCGATTATTCTGCCCGCGGCAAGTTCTGCTATCCTATTTAATATAGGTTCCAGCGGAGGCGGCACAGATATTATCGCAATGATACTGAAAAAATACACAAGCATCCATATCGGAACTGCTCTTCTTTTTGTTGACCTTTTTATTGTGATCGCTTCATGTTTTACCTTCAATATTGAAACTGGTCTGTTTTCCCTCTGCGGACTGTTGGCAAAATCGCTCGTTATTGATGACGTTATCGAAAATTTAAACCTCTGCAAGTATTTTACGATTGTCTGTGACTCCCCAGATCCAATCTGTGACTTTATACAGACCAAACTAAACCGAAGCGCCACAAAGTTTGAAGGAGAAGGAGTACACGAACACCATCGAAAATATATTATCCTCACGGTAATGAAGCGCAGCCAAGCGATCCAGTTAAGAAATTTTATTCATGAAACACAGCCGGGTGCTTTTATTATGATCACAAACAGCAGCGAGATTATCGGAAAGGGATTCCGGGGACTGAATTGATGGAAAGACCCGCATCCCTACTGTTTTTTGTATCATACCTATTTTTCGTATCCCTATATACAACCTAAAAAAGTTGACAATCCTAGTTGACGATTGGACTAGTTTAAGATATATTTTAATTCAGTAGATGTTTCTGAAAACTACAGTTACGGCTTATCCACAAACTATTTTTTTCAATTTCTGAAAGGAGAACGGCGCTTACCGCGAAACAACAGCGGTGCTTTGTGCCTGTAAAAATTTATGAATACAAACGAATCTGCTGAAAATTATCTTGAAACAATTCTAGTCTTAAGCCAACGTCTCCCTGTTGTACGCTCCGTTGACATTGCCAACGAACTGGGCTTTAAAAAATCAAGCGTAAGCATAGCAATGAAAAATTTGCGCGAAAAACAGCAGATTACGGTAACAGACGCGGGCTTTATCTACCTGACTGAAAGCGGAAAAGCAATTGCCGACATGATTTATGAACGCCATCAGCTTCTTTCGGTATGGCTTACCAAACTTGGCGTCCCGGAAAAAATTGCAACCGAAGACGCCTGCCGCATTGAACATGTAATCAGCTCAGAAAGTTTTGAAGCAATCAAAAAACATGTAACCACATCCAATTAGCATTCTAAAAGCCGTGCGTTAAGTGTTTTTTTCTTTGGACGCCCGCATGCAATCGAGTAGGGAAGGTTTGTCTTCCCTACTCGCTGCGCCAGCAGCATAATTCCACTGCACGGGTCTGCCTTCTCAAATCGAGCAGGAATGCTTTTTCTCCTGCTCGCCGCGCGACCCGTGCGCTGCGCCAGCAGCATAATTCCACTGCACGGGTCTGCGCATAAAAACAGGTTGTCTGGTGTTTTCATCCTGGACAACCTGTCTTTTTTGCCGCGCTTACAATAGTTCCAGCGCAAGCCTCTCCAACAACAATTCTTCCATTTTTGCCTTCTCACTGCGAAGCGATACCGCCAACTCTCCACAGAGCTTGTCCTGCGCTGTTTTCAGATATCTTTCCTGAAGCGCTGTCATTTTCTTTCCCTGCCCAAGCCGCCGGTCACGTTCACGGCAGATCGTTTTGATTGCTCGAACCCATTCTGTACACTCGCCAGACAAAACTGCCAGCTTGCACTTATCATCCAGTTCCTTTGCATTTGACGCCGCCAGCTGCTCCACCTTTGGAATACACTCCAGCAGCTCTCTCGCCTGAGCCTCCGTCATAATTCTGCGGCATTTTAAAACCGCTCCTGTCTCAACTGGACTATAGACCGTGGCACTCTTGTCATATACCGGCTTTAAAATATAATACTCTTTTTTCTCACCGGTTCCCGGCACATCCATCCAAGTAACCCCCGCGACCCTGCATACCCCGTTTGAACCATGCGAAATGTAATCACCTTCTGCAAACATACCTCACGCTCCTTTGGCCATAAACCAAATACAACAGCTTTATCAAAAACTGCTGTTATTCCAAACTGTAATATGCTACATTCCTATTTTACCAGAAATTCTCTGATTTTGTAAGGATAAATTTCAAAAATAAAAAGATTTTAGCATATTGAACGAGAGCAAACCGACAAATCTTGTGCAATTTTACCATGGGAATATCCATAATAATATTGCTTGCAATCTCAACTGGCGGAGAAATCTTTCACTTTCTCTATTTACAATCACAAAAGCATTTTCCCCGGTTCGTAGCCAGAATGATAAATTATCTGCCTAAGCCAAGATTCCTCCGGCTTTTGTTTGGTATAAATTTTTGCAATTCCTTTTTTCAAATCTACAACGGCATACATTCCTTTTTGCCGGTTAAAGGCATTTTCCACTTTTCTTTTACATTCTCTGCAAGTCATTCCCTGTACTTGAAGCGAAACACAATATAAATAATTTGACAAATCAGTATCCGCCGCTTTTACTTTTTCAACTTTATCTCTGCCGCCTCCGCAGCATCCATGCAGCATTCGTTTTACCGTACTTTTCAATCCGATATAACAAAAAATTACCAGCGCGCCGACAACGATTGCAGTACCCATAGAACCTCCATTTCTGCAATAAACTCTTGAAATCTCTTTTTGTTTTCTTTTATTCTTTTCTCTGTTCCACAATACTTCTGTATCATACGCCAATAATATTTGCTATCCCTTCGTTTCTTCCTTTACCGGCGAGGACCCGCAATGCCCGCCGCAATAACTGCAATTTCCACCGCACACCGGTGATTTTCCATTTTTTTTGTCACGTACCATTCCCCGGATTACAAAACCAACAATCAAAAGCAAGATCAGCCCGACGCCGACTGTTCCCATAAAACCACCAAATCCTTTCCAAAAATTATATTATCTTCACTCTCTGCTAAATATAGAAAATTCTCTTATACCGCAGTGTTTTCCCTCCTTGTACGGGCGGACAAGCAGATAAATAAAACCTGCAGTACAAAGAAACGCGACCGCCGTCCAAATCCCAAACACTCCTTCAAAAAACAGCATCCCAAACTGATAAATACAAAGCGATACAATATAAGCCAAACCGCACTGATATCCAATTGCAAACCAGAACCATCCCGCATTGTTCATCTCTCTTTTGATCGCACCCATCGCTGCAAAACATGGCGCACACAAAAGATTAAAGGCAAGGAAGGAATACGCCGCGGTCTTTGTCATTACTGTAAAATCAAGCACGCCGAACACGCCGACAACCTCCTCTTTTGCAACAAGTCCCATAATTGTCGCAATCACCGCCTCTGTTCTGTGAAATCCAAGCGGCGCGAAAATCCATTTTATCGCATTTCCAATTCCCCCAAGAACACTGTTCTTCAATTCCATCTCGGCGTCAAATATAAATTTTCCATCCACCATTCCCAAACGGGAGCCTGCCCAAATTACGATGGAAGAAAGCAAAATAATCGTGCCTGCTTTTTTTATAAACGATGAACCGCGCTCCCATACACTGCGCAAAATATTGCCGACGGTCGGCCAGTGGTATGCTGGAAGTTCCATAACAAACGGCGCTGGTTCACCTGCAAACATCTCTGTTTTTTTTAAGATAATACCAGAAGAAACAATCGCAGCAATTCCAATAAAATACGCGCTTGGTGCAACCCACCACGCATTTTTAAACAAAGCTGCTGAAATCAGCGCAATAATCGGAAGCTTTGCACCGCAGGGAATAAATGTTGTTGTTATAATGGTCATCTTCCGGTCGCGGTCATTCTCGATTGTTCTTGAGGCCATAATCCCCGGCACACCGCATCCGCTGCCAATCAACATTGGAATAAACGATTTCCCCGAAAGTCCAAACTTGCGGAAAATACGATCCATAATAAAAGCGACGCGCGCCATATAACCGCATGCTTCCAAAAACGCAAGAAATAAAAACAGCACAAGCATCTGAGGCACAAATCCAAGCACCGCCCCAACACCACCGACAATACCCTCCACAATAAGACCTGTCAGCCAATCTGCACAGTGCAGTGTTTCAAGCAGGTTTTCAAAAATCACCGGAATGCCAGGAACCCACACGCCATACTTGGATGTATCTGGAACATTTTCTGCCGAAAGCGCAGCATCCACAACTTCAGAAATATTATATCCGGCTTCTGACAATGCATCTGCATAAGAACCATAAGCTTCCTCAAATGCTCCGAAGTCTTCCTCTTTCATCGCATTTAAAATATCATCCGCTCCAACTACACCGGCTGTGGCTGCCGCTTCTACATTCGCTGCCACTGCATCGGTCCATACATTCTCTTTCGCATAAGCCTCCAGATCCGCATTGTATGCGGAAGAACCAATTCCAAACAAATGCCATCCGTCCCCAAATAATCCGTCGTTTGTCCAATCGGTTGCCCATGTTCCAACGGTTGTAACAGAAATATAATAGACAAGAATCATCACCACAGCAAAAATTGGCAGGGCAAGAAAACGATTTGTCACAATTTTATCAATTTTATCAGAAACCGTCAATTTTTCTTTTCTATTTTTCTTTGTAATACAACGGTCAATTATATTTGAAATATAAACATACCGTTCATTTGTAATAATACTTTCTGTATCATCGTCAAACTCTTCCTCCAACTGTTTTATCTCAGCGTTCACGTCTGGAACATCCTTTATTACACCCGCAATTTTATCATCCTTTTCCAACAATTTAACCGCAAAAAAACGCTTTTGTTCTTCCGGGACAATTCCCGATAATTTATCTTCCACATTCTGAATGATCTGTTCGGCTTTGGAAGAAAATTTGTGTACCAGCGTCAGCTTTTTTTTCGTGTTCGCTGTCTCAACTGCTTTTTGCACTACTTTGTCAATTCCCGTTCCCTTCAATGCAGAAATCTCTACTACCTCGCAGCCAAATCCCCCTGCAAGCTTATCTGTATGTATTTTATCTCCGCTTTTTTCCAGCAGATCCACCATATTAACCGCCATTACAACAGGAATGCCAAGCTCCATCAACTGCGTAGATAAATATAAATTTCTTTCCATATTTGTTCCGTCAACAATATTGACAATAACATCTGGTCGTTCCCGGACAAGATAATTTCTTGCAACAACCTCCTCCAATGTATAAGGCGACAGGGAATATATTCCCGGAAGATCTATAATCACGATATCATCTTGTTTTACACCAAATGACTTTTTTAATTTTCCTTCCTTTTTCTCAACGGTCACACCAGGCCAGTTGCCGACAAACTGACTTGAGCCGGTCAATGCGTTAAATAATGTCGTCTTACCACAATTTGGATTTCCTGCCAAAGCAATTTTTACTGACATTATGGATACTCCTTTTCTTAGATTATTATTTTTTTCTTACTTTTGTTTTTTAGAATCCACAAAATTTCATCTACAATAATTTTTATTTTTTCTCTTATTCTGCTGTGCAAACCGTATCCTAATTTACAAGAATTTCTATTTCAAAATTGAAAATTACAATTTTTAGTCTTGATCTTTCTTAATAAAAAAATTTTTATTTCACGTTCCTAACATCAATCCATAAATCGCTTTTTATCATCCAAAACGATTTTTATTTCATTTTAAAAACATCTTTTATTATACAATGCTATCTTCTGTTAGTTAGAGCTAACTCAAGCGTAAAAAAAATTGAACTAAATTTTTTACTCTACTTCAATCATTCCAGCGTCCACTTTTCGCAGCGACAGCTCGTAACCTCTTACTGTAATCTCCATTGGATCACCAAGCGGTGCCACTTTCCGCACAAAAATATCAACTCCCTTTGTAATTCCCATATCCATAATTCTGCGCTTTACTGGTCCGTCTCCAGCTAACTTTTTTACTCTGGCAGTTTCCCCAACAGCAACCTCTTTTAATGTCATGCTCTATCCTCCTGAACTTCTTTTTAATTTCACATCTCTGCAATGTCAGCTTTCTTGATAATCTGCTCTGCTTGCCTATTTTCGATATGGGCAAATATAGCTAACTATCCTATCGGTATGCTTTACTTGAATATTCTTCCAAATTTTTCACAGCTTTGTCTCAAACAATAATCTTATTTGCCATATCTTTTCCGATTGCAACTCTCGAATCTTTAATATTTACAATAATATTTCCGCCGATTGCAGAAATTACAGTTACTACCCCTCCTGCAACAAAACCAAGACTTTCAAGAAACTTTCGCGTCTCCTCTTTCCCACCTACTTTTTTAATTATATTTGATGCTCCTGTACCTACCATTGATAACGGCATATGATTTTCCTCCCTGAAAATTCCACTGATGTCAAAAATATACAATCATTCGGAATCTGTACCATTTTTCTCTTGATTTTGGAGTTAGTATAAACTAATTTAGATTTGTTGTCAAGAACTTTTTTGAAAATTTCTTTATAAATTCTTCAAAAAGAAATTTTACTTTTTTCTTTATAAATTTCAATAAAAACAATCTGTCCAACAGCATCCTCTCTTTTGCTGTTGGACAGATTAGGCGATATGAAGAATCCTATTCGCTTTTCTATATCCTCTTCTTTTATTTCTTAACAATACTTTTTCTTTTCATTCTTTTAGTAGCATTTTAATAAAATTACGTTCTACAATATTTTTATATGTTTTACCTTTGTCAAAAATTCAATTTCAATTTCTCTGCTGAATTCCGTAAGAACTTCTGTCATTCCCTGATTTATTGCATCCATAACTGCTCTCTGCGCATGAACATTCATCCCAGGATCTGCATAATTTTCTTCTGGATCTGGAGAATAGCCATCCAACCCCGCAAGAGAAATCTTTTTCACACCTATATTAATTAAAAATTTAATCAGCATCATCCCTGCATTGTCACACACCGCTTCATTTGCATTCAGCAGCTCTTTGTACTTGGTCTGAAGATAAACATCCAAAGCTGGAATATTGGACGTCACAATACATTTTTCACGTTTTTTTGCATCCAACTCCCGATACCTGCGCAGATTACTTAAAAAAATAAAATCTGTTATATTTTCATCGTACTCATAATTTACACTAAAAGTAATAATATTTTTCTGTAAAGAATACTGTACAATCTTTTCTCTTTCCGCGGCAGAACTTTTCCCTGGAGCAATCAACAGCACTTCTCTGTCCAACAGCTTGTCCTTCAGCTCTGCAAGTCTTTCCTCCTGCACGCGGTCTTTTTCCATATATTTTAAATATAGTTCTTCAATATACTCTTTATCATAAGCCGCTTTTTTTCCTTCGTCCATCATATCAAAAATTTCATTCATTCCCTCGATCGTCAAAGTTTTACGATTGTCCAAATATCCCGCATAATTTGGGTGAGCATTATGCGCTGCAGAAATATAATTTGGAAGAGAATATCCCCATGAATTCCCTTGATAAAAATCATTTAATACCTCGTCGATAATATTTAAAAGCGGCGGAAGCTGATATTTTGTCTCAATATTTTCATTTAGATATCCCACAAATAATTCTGTATTTAAATTTCCTGCACCGCGCCCCATCCCATACACAGATGAATCCATAATAAGACTTCTGTTTGTCGGAAGAGCTACCAACGCCTGCGCATTTGCATACGCCAGCTGCATATTGTTATGAGAATGAAACCCAATTAAAATTCCAGGATTTAAATTATGCTCTACCATATAAAAAAAACGTGTCAAATCCTTTTCTTTCATCACTCCAAAACTGTCCACAATATAAAAAGCATAAGGATTTAACTGATTTGTTCTTTTAATTAAATCAAGGAACTCCTCATCTGTATAACTTAAAGAAACCATTGGCTGCAAAAATACTTTGTATCCCTTTTTTTGAATCTGCCCGCATACCTTAAACGCTTCCAAAAGGTCTTTTTTGTGAAATGCCACGCGAATTCCATCCAATGGACTTTCTTTGCATTCTGGAAGTTTTAAAATATCATACTCCCCATAATTGATCATTGCCACAAAAAGACTATTATTTTGTTTTTTTGGAATTACTTCTACAATTTGTTCCACTTTTGTAAATCGCGTAGAATCCGGGATGTACGGTACTTGATCTGTGAGAAATCCGCACTCAATAACATCCATCCTGGCTTCCACTAAACCTGCTATAATTTTTTTAATATTTTCACACCCAAATTTCCAGTAGTTACAATAACCGCCATCACGCAGAGTACAATCCAGGACATGGATTCGATTCATTTTATGTTCTCCTTTATTCTTAAAAATCTATAAAATACTTATTTATTTTTATAATAGTTATATATAGCATCTGCTAAAATAAAATCTTCTTCCTCGTCAATATCTATCCCTTCAATCCCTCCAACTTCCACAAGAAATGGCTTATCTCCTATCCGCCTTCCAAGCTCTGTCACAACACTTTGTCTATAAATATAAAATCCGCTGGTCTCTTCATAAATTACTGGTAAATCTTGTGTACGCGGAATATTATTAATATCATAATTTATTGGTTCTTCATTTGCCCACAAAAAATCTTGTATTTTCTTCGCCGAAAAAGAAGAATCATATTCACCATCACAAACTGCTTTAATTCCTTTACGAATCGAATTTGTAGAAATAAATGGTGCTGTCGCATGTGCCAATACATAAACGTCTGCAAAAATTTCTTGCGCAAATTGGCGTAATACTTCACTAATGGAAGTTTCATCTCTATCTAACCATGGATCACGCTTTAAATATTTTATCTTCTTTGGAAGAAATGATTGAATTTCATGCGAACTGCAATAAACATAAATTTCATCAATTTCTTCTATTTTAGAAAGAGTTGATAAAATATAATCACATAACGGTTTTCCACCAGTAAAAGATTTTATATTTTTACCTGGTAAACGACGATTGGTTAATTTCATTGGTACAAACGCAACAATCTTCATAAATCCTCCCATTCTGCTTCCCAAGACAATTTTATATCTCAAAACATATAAATTATTTTTCTAAATTTTCGGATGCTATTTTAACAAAATCATCATAACTTCGAATATACTCCTCTGGATCATAACATTCGCTTGCCAAAACCAAAAGTACAGAATCAGAGCTAAAATCATACATTTCTTTCCATACCATAGCTGGCAAATATAAACCCATATACGGACGATCTAAACAAAAAACTTTCTCCCCCCCCCGCACATTTTTACTCTTACTTTACTTGTACCTATTACATTAATTAATAAAAATTGTGTTTTTCGATTAGCATGCTGTCCGCGCACTACATCTGAATTTGAGCCATATATGTAAAATATCCTTTTCGTTTCAAAAGGTATGTCCTTTTCATTTTCCACTACTACAAGATGACCATATTCATCACCATATTGTTCGAACTTATTAATCATTGCGGAACTTTTCATATTAGTTCTCCCACTTATTTATTTTTTCAATTACATAATCTGTCTGCTCTGTTGTCAATAACGGACTCATTGGCAAACTTAATTCTGTTGCATGTATTTCTTCACTAATTAAATAGCTTTTTTTATTCCACTCTCGATATGCCATCTGTTTATGCGGCGGTATTGGATAGTGAATCAATGTCTGTATCCCTTGCGTTTGCAAATATTTCTGTAAACAGTTTCGCGTCTTACATCGCACGGGAAAAATATGAAAAACATGATTCCCATTCTGAGGTATCTCTGGCACAATAATTTGTGGATGTTTTATTCCATCGATATAGCGCAGCGCGATAGAAACACGTTTTTCATTATCCTCGTCCAAATAAGCCAGTTTTACATTAAGCACTGCTGCTTGAATCTCATCCAATCTGCTGTTGCATCCTTTATATTCAAATACATACTTTTTTCCAGAGCCATAATTAGCAAGCTTTCTTATAACCTCTGCCAAATCATCATGATCTGTTGTAACTGCACCTCCATCCCCCAATGCTCCAAGATTCTTTCCGGGATAAAAACTATGCCCTGCTACATCTCCAATACTTCCTGTTCTTCTATTTCCAAACCTGCATCCATGAGCCTGTGCATTATCTTCAATCAATTTTAAGTGATATTTTTCGCATAATTCTTTTATCTTTTCTGTATAAGCGCATTTTCCATACAAGTGAACAATCATAATAGCACGAGTGCGCTCTGTTATTGTTGCTTCTATTTTAGAATCATCAATCTCCATTGTGTTTTGATTCGGTTCTACCAGAACAGGAACAAATCCATTTTCAGAAATTGCCAAAATTGATGCAATATAAGTATTGGCTGGAACAATAACCTCATCGCCTTCTTTCATAACTCCCAATTCTTTATATGCTCTGAGAATCAAGGTTAATGCATCCAGACCGTTCGCCACTCCGATACAATGTTTTGTCCCAATATAATTTGCATAATTTTCTTCAAAACGTTTTACTGTCTCGCCAAGAAGATACCATCCACTATCAATTACTTCTAAAACAGCATTCTGAATTTCATCACGATACTTTTCTGTTATACTCTTTAAATCTAGAAAAGGAACTCGAATAAAAGGTTCTCTTGTCATTTTTTCTTTCTCCTTTCGTTTTTCTTAACAAATCAAGCAATTGTAAAACCATAAAATCTGCCCAAATATAAAATTATTCGTTTCTTTCATTTAAATCTTATAATTCTTTTCACCTAAATTCTGCTTTTTTATTTCATGCACATCAAAAAGGTTCTAAAAATGATAAGATTATTTTGGCAATAACTTTCATATCATCTTCTGTATATCTTTGATCAATTGGCAGCGGCAGCAAGTATTTAGATAGTTTTTGTTCTGTTTTATTACACTCTTTTATATCCAAACATTTTTTCCACCACTGTGGTATATAAATTTTATTTGTTATCAAATAACTTCTTAGTTCCGAATTTGACACTAAAAACGGATAGACCATTGGAACCATATCTTTTTTATAATAAAAAGAAAATTCATTTTTATCGCCAAGCAAAAAATGCAGCATTTCAAAATTCTTTCTTCTTTTCTGTACCACCTCTTTATAACCTATCGCCGATAAAATCGACTGTGTCAATTTTGACATTCCTGCTGGGACAGATTTTGAAATAATTTCTTCGCTTTCCAAATAATCTGGATAAGCTTCATTTGTTCCTTTATCTAAAGATTTTAACAAATAAAGAGAATGTAAGTAAGAACATTCTGGTTCAAGTAATATGGTAGCAGCATTTTTCCCTATCAAATAAGCGCCATCAGAAACTCCAAAAAACTTTCTGCAAGAATAAACATTATAAGCATCTGTAATCGGCTCTGTAAAAAAACTCTGTGTATTATCAATTATCAAATTTTTATATTCTGAACAATATCTTAAAAACTCTTCTTGTGGAATTAAACCAAAATAATTTGTCATTAAAAAACATGCTTTTTCATCTGCAAGTTCTGAACTCATAAAATTACTTATAATTGGTCGTAATTTTGAGTCGATATGATAAGAAAATATTTGTATTCCTTCATCTTCACAGGCTTTATATACGGATGGACACATATAATAAGGTAAAAAGATTTCCCTGCACTGCATTTCTCTAATTGCAAGTTTAATTGCATTTCTCGCACTATTTAATTCACATCGGTTTACAATCTTATCAAAATACCCCCCCCCGTTACATTTTTTTATTTCAAGTGGAAAATATCCTCCATACTCATTCATTTTTCCTCCCATTCCGCCGCATAGGACACAAACAATTAATACATATCATTACGCTCTAATCTCTTAAAATTTCTTTATGCTTTTACCTTTTTCTTCTTCAGTCTTGGAATTAAAAATTTTTTTGCTTCCTGGAAAAGTTTTGTTCGATGTAAAAGAAGAATCCATAAAATATTTGGTATTATCACACATAAAACTAATTTAACTGCCAAGTTTCTCCACCCGGAACTTCCTGTTGTTATGGGAATATTTGCAAAAAGAGGAGCAGAACTTATCACAGTAACCACCATTACTCCAAAAAACAACATAAGTTGTGTTATATACTCTCTAAGACCTTTTCTAAAATACTCTTTAAATACTATCCACGTCGCCCATGGAGTTAAAATAAATATCTGCGATAAAATTGTGGAAATCACAACACCAGACAGAGCAGTATATGCACCATAAGGCTTCAACAGCAAAACCATTAATACATTGACACAAAGATTAAAAATTCCTCCCACAATACATCGATATCTGTCTTTCCACCAGATCCCCAGTGCCGCTTTATATACACCCAAAATAGCATCCTGTGAAGATATATAAAAATTCATGCAGATCAGCAAAAGAGTTGTTTTGGGAAAAATCCCTTCGGAACCAATCCAAAGAGTGATAAATGGCTGAAACAAAAACACAAGACAATAAGTACACCATCCAAGAACCCAATCGTAAACAAATGTTATAATCCTCATGTTATGATAATTCTTTTCCTTTTCATCTAAAATAACACTATTGCCTATCCCTGCTTGTATGGAAGTGTATAATACTACCATAAAACCTTGTATTGCTGTAACGATATAAGAATAATTCGAATAGTATGCTAAAATAGAAAGCCCTAAAAATGTTGAAATAATCAAATTATCAAACGATGTACTTAAAACGCCGCCAATCTTTGAAAAAAAACATCCTTTCACAATTTTAACAAGTTCTTTCTTTTCTCCTTTTGACAGTTTTCCTTCCGGGTAAATATCAGGATAATTTTTTCTTGAAGCATAAAAAATAAGAATATTATTAAAAATTGATATGATTGGAAGCGTAAAAGCATAATAATAATAATTTTTAAATAGGAACAATAGTATAAATTGTATAACAAAAAACAAACATGTAACAATAGACATAATATTATTGATAATATCCTGTCTTTGAAAAGCATGAAATATACTATTTCGATAACCTCCAAAAAAATAACTGCTTACTGTCTGTGCTAAAAACAATAAATACAACCAATAAATATTGATTTCTGCAGGTACCTGATCTATATTTTCAATAAAATAAGGCAAAAAAGGAACACAAATCAAACCAACACACAAAATAGCCAATCCAACTGCCCAATAAATTCTTCTAAAATAAAAAAATAATGCTTTTAGTTTTTTCTTATCATCCGCAGCAACTGCTCCATACATAATATAGACAACCGCGGTATCAAACCCCAATTCAAATAAAGACAATACGCTGAGAAGAGATGTAAACATACTGTTCAGCCCAAGATATTCTACACCAAGTTTTTTGATAATAATTGTTCTGATAAAAAACGGGCAGATAATTTTTATTGTTTTATTTACCACTCCCCATAACATGTTTCTTTTTGTATTTTTTGTTCGCTCCAATATCAATGGATGTTTTCCTCCAATACACAATCTAAATCAACTCTTGGAAATATCTCTAGTTTTCCTCCTCTTGTCGCATTAAAAATCTTTACTTCCTGTTCTTCTGCAATCATTTTAACATAAGCATATCCCGCATTATTCATTTCCTGAACTTTTAACGCTCTCTCATATTGAATATGAAATTCTCCTTCTGTATTTTTAAAATGCTGTTTTGATCCAGTATAATCATTATCTGCTCCTAATAAATATATTTCTTTAAACCCCATATAAATTGCATAAACAATACACTCTTGAGTGACCGAATAATAATCATACACACCAAATAATAAATTTGGATGATATTTAAAATTCCTGCTTCGACCATAATGATAAACATGATCAAGCCAACAACAATGAACCAATATTGTTTTATCGCCGTTTACAATATCTTTATTAATGGCATTCAAAATACTTCTTCTTTCCGAGTAAGAATTAACGTCCAGATCAGCATTTTTATATAAACTTTTATATAATGATGGGTCTGTCATCACATAGTATGTCGGTCTCCAATCTGTTTCTGAAAAAAGTTTAAATATTGTATTGATACCAAATGTATATTCCTTCTTCAATTTTTCTACATCCTCAAGTTTAAGACTCGGACCAGTAGCGATAATAAAACAACGTTCTCCCTGATGTACTTCCTTTAATTCTTCAATTTTATCATAAGGTTTATGAAATCCTGCAATTTTCTTTTCTCTTAAAAATCCCATAACAGGAAAAAAAATATAATTGCGGACAAAACCATAGCTCGAAAATTCTGTGCGTACCCTGTTATACAAGCTTCCGACAACTGACACCCTGCACCTCCTTAATAAATTTTATAGAACTTTACTAAAATCCCAACTCTACAATTCTTTCCACCATGTTTTATTATTACTGTAACTTGTTCCAAATCCTTCCTTAAACCCCGCCAGTTGACGATTTAATTTACTTCCATGTTCTTCTGTACTAATTCCAAAAGAAAAGAAATGAAATCCCATCTCTTTTGCTGTTCTAATTAAATGGGTATCCAAATGATTATTTGAATACAATTTAAGACTCTGCTGATCAGCAGCCAGATACTGCGTATGAAACACATCCTTTTCAAAATAAAATACCATGCTCGCCGCCACCAATTTTTCTTCTGTAAAAGAACCATAAAACTCTACAATTTCTTTTAATCTATGTTTTTTTAATTCTTCCAACTCCTTTAATGTATGAACGGGAACAGCTCCAAATTTCTCTAAATTCTCACATAATAATTTGTAAAAGCTGCCAATTTCATTATCCTCCAGTTTTCGAAAGCGAAGTCCATTTTTTTCTGAATATTTATAATCTCTTCGTCTGCGCGCACTAAAATATACTGTCACATCTTCAAGATACTCTGATAAATCAATAACAAAACTAAGCTCGGAATATCTCTTCCACTGTCTTTGAAAGAAAAAATATTCTATTAAATCATTGCTTCTTTTCGAAAAAATTTGAGAAGGCTGCTTTATTATTATCTGTTGAAATTCGTTTTCTTTCAAATATTTTTCTACCATTTCAAGAACTGCTTCTACATGTTCCAAATTATAAAATTGTCTATGAACTAAAATTCCTCCAAACGTGCTTCCTGGATGAGATACAAAAGCTTTTTTTTCATCTTTCTTCTGAATGCAGCCGGGAATCACAGCAAGAATATCCGAAACACCTTTATATATTATTAAAGAATAATCCTCAAAACGATCCTTTGGATGATAATTTAAAAAATTTCTTGTTTGCAAAAATGTTCCATTGTAAGCTTTCGATAAAATAAAATTATCCCATGCAGTTTCTAACTTATCCTGATACTTTTCAATTCTTAGAGTAACCATGTTTATGTATTTTCCTCCTGATTTACAGACTGTAAAAATTCCTTATAGTCTCTTATATAGTCTGCTTCGTTATATAGTTCTGACGCCAGTACAAGCAAAACTGCATTCGAGGAAAAGTTATACATTTCTCTCCAAATATCATTTGCAATATAAAGCCCCTCATAAGGTTTATTAAGAATTACTTCCTGAGTTTCTTTCCCGTCGTCCAAATGAATACAGCATTCTCCACTGATACAAATCAATATTTGTTCTAGTGATTTGTGTGCATGAAAACCTCTATGGACTCCTATTTTTGTATCATATAAATAATACACTCTTTTAATTGCAAAAGGAATTTCCTTATTACTTTCAAGAGCAACCAGCATTCCTCTTTTATCACCATGTTGCTGAAAGTTTACAAGCCTTGATTTCATAAATAACATACTCCTCTGATATAATTAAAAAAATATTTCAATATTTTATCTTTATTAAAAAGATGTTTATTTTAAAAATGTAAATTTAAAATTATAATCATTCATAATCACGTAAAATCATAAACTCTATAATATTTATATTGATTGCTTCAAAGCTCTTCCAGCTAATGATATAAGTAAACTCAATTTAAAAACTTTCAAAATACGTGTTTTGTTTTTTAAACATAATCCTGTTACATCAGCTCTTTTTATTGTTAAATGTGTTCCTAAATATTCTTTTGCAATATATTCATAGTAATCTTCTATCTCAAAAGCTTTTTCACCATTACTAATATATTTCTGCGGATTATTTAATATCTTATGTAAATTTTGCAGCCAAAATGGACAGCAATGAGTAATCATTATTTGTTTTTTTATCATGATCGCATTTTTTATCGCAGTTGTTTTATTTTTTTCTATTTCTTCTATTCTACTTTTCACTTTGTTTAGCGAATCATACTTTATTGGCATTAAAGCATCAACGTATGCTTCTGGAAGTTTTAAAGAAACACACGGTATTTCTCTAATTGCCGCATCCAATGTGCAGGTAGCAGAATCCATCGGAAAGCTATCCAAATATATATCAGCTAACGAATAAATCTCCTCACATTCCTTTTTATTTAACCTACCTGTGAGCAACAAATTTCCATTACACTTTTTCTGAAGTTTTTTCCATCTTTGCTTTTTAGGATTTGGTCCCACCAATATACACAAATACTTTCCTGTCCGCAGTAAATCAATAATAAATTTATCGAATGAAAGCGCTCCATTCTTGTTATATTTTTCTTCACTTGCAATAGATAAAATAATTTTTCTTGTATCTGGTATTATGCCATATCCAGCTAATTGTTTTTTATTTACCCTTTTTTCCTCCAAAGAAACATTAATTGGAATTGGAAGAATAATTGATTTATTAGGTATACGAAATGTATTTGTGATATAACATCCTGCTTTTGACATATCAAAAATATATTCCGCACACCCCATTCCTATATTAAAAAGATGATCAGCCTGATTATAAAAAAACACTTTTGTTTTATGCTTACTGTAAAATGCAAGTGGTGTCACAACTTCCCATGTATGCAAATAACAAAATGTAAATTCAAATTCACTGCTTATTTCATATAAATATTGTGCTTTTTCAATCAAATTGAAAGCAGTATTATAAAATACTGTTCCACCGCTTTCTTTAATTGTTTTTTCAAGCCATTCTGGAACTTTACATAAACTTGGATAATTCACGATAAGACTGTGCCTATATTGCTTATCAAAACGGACAATATTATTTATCAGTCTCGTATGTCCTCCCGTTTCATAAGACATTGTTACTACATGCAAAATTTGTTTTTTTTCATTTTTTGTTTCATCGGCAACTTTTCTTATACATTTTTTAGAAAGCAATTTAAGATTATTTTCTAAAAATTGGTCAAATAACATACCTAGGCAGTTATTGCTGCAAAATCTAGCTGAAAATTCTATTAATTCTAATTTTTTCTCAACTTCCTTTTCTTGTTCTATATATTTATATAGTTTACTTAAATATTTTTTATTTTTGTTTATATATTTCTCAATCTTTCTTTTCAAATTGACTCCTCCCTGCTACTTGATTATGCTGCTCCATTACGATAGGTAAAAATAAAATCCACATACACGAAAAATTTGCTAAATATGGATTAAAATTATTGGAAATTAAAAAACACATAAACCCTACAAAAAAAGGTTTTGAAAACCAACTAATCTTCGTTTCTCTTAATAATGCGCCTGCCGAATAAAAGACTATTGAAAAAAAGCTCAACAAACCAACAATTCCTTTTTGATATAACATCACAAAATAACTCATTTCATGTGATGAAGAAAAATAATATTCATTTAATCTCATATATCCAACTGGATATCCTCTCCCATTCCCAACTATAGGATGCTCCGCCCATGCGGCTAACATTGCTTTTATCTGACTTATTCTAACAGATTCATTTTGCGAAGTAGAACTTACACCAAATTTTTGCAATATCTCGTCTACCATATAAAATACACTTCCTTTTGCAGCATAAGACTTTACAAAAACAGCCAAAATAATAACTCCTAATAATAATATACTAAATATCGCCTTTCTCTTTTTTATAATATGTGATTGATAAAGACAAATAAACAAAGCCAAAAAACATGCCAGCCACACTCCTCCCATACCTGTTAATAAAGACATTACCACTGACAATAAAGCAGTAGCTCTGACAAACCAACTTTTTAAACCAAGCTTTTCAAAAATATTCTTGTTCTGTTTTAACAAAAGCGCTAACATAAATGGAGTTAAAAATGCGTAAAAATATAGATGATCTACACGAAATGCTAAAAACCCAGAACCCTTCGTAACATAAGGAGTTTTTAAATTAAATATCATCAAAAATTTCTTTATATTATCAATATTTGCAAGACTTGCAATAATTAATATAATATCTAAAATTATAAAGAAAAAAGTAGTTTTGACTAATGCTTTATACAGCCACTTTATCTGCCTCTCTGTCAATCCTTCGCTTGATAACAGCAAATAAACCATTGGCCACAAAATATCAACAGTTCCTAGTCTCAGAGCTTCTTGACCATATCCTCGACAAATTCCCACAACAATAGAAAATATATTCCAACAAAGATAAAATAAAATCAATATTTTCCCAACACCCATCTTTAATGTCAAGCGTTTTTTTATTATACATATAACGATTGCTAAAAAAACAAAAATCATTTTCTCATTCATATAAATCTTAGGAAAAAATAACATTTGTAAAAAAATTATTGCTAACAAAAAATTATTTACTTTATTAATTGTAATCATTATTGTATTCCTCGTATTAACATTGATCTATTATTTTTCATTGTTTTGCTTTTCAAAGGATTTTCTCATTTTTCTTCCATCAGAAAATCCTTTCATTATAGCTCCTAACTTGCTCATTTTCTTCTCCTCAAACATCAATGTCTTTAACACAAGCTTTAATATATATACAGCAGAATAATGTATCCCTAATTTTTTATCTAAATAAACTGCATTTCTTGTCATATAATATTTTCTGATTTTCGAATGATTCGTTACATAAATTGTTCTTCCAAATATCTTTCTGCATTTTAAATTTCCCAATTCATGAAAAATTGCTATATTATAATCTTTTAATATACGGTATCCTTTTCTTTTTACACGGATACCAAAATCACGATCAACAGCATCAATAAAAAGTTTTTCATCAAATCCATCAACAGACCGCCAAGCTTTTATATTTGTGAAAGAACCGCTGGTAATCGTCCAATCTGTTTCCTGAATTCCTCTGCTGCTATAATCAGCATAAGATTCGTTATGACGATAAATAATATTTGGCGAAATTATAGAAACATCATCTGCCTTATATTTTAAAAACTCACAAATTAATTTTTCTGGACAACAAGTATCTTGATCCAGTGTTAAAATCCAACTATAGCCATTTTTTTCTGCATACTCACAAAGCTGATTTAGTGCTTTTGCAATCCCTGCATTTTTTAAGTTGCGAAGAATACAAATTTTTGAACTAATCTCTGCGATACAATGAGAAATTAGATCAAAATTATCAGAACCATTATCCACAATAATAATTTTATCTACCTGCTTAAAAATCGACAGAATATTTTTTCTCAAATCACGGATTTGCGGATGGTATGTAACAATACCTGCACAAATTTTCTGCATAATTCCCCCATTCTATCTTTTCTCACTGGCGTTTTTATATCGAATCCATCTTTTTCTTATTCTTCTTGCCAGACAAACCATTTCAAAATAAGGTGCTCTTATCTTCAAATTTCTTTTTAAAAATCCGACCTGCCAAGCAGAATTTATTAGTTCCTTATAAAATTTTCGCACAGGAAAAACTGACGTCCTCGGCGCAATTTTTCCATCTTCCCTATCTACCTGCCATTCCCCAATCCGATCTAACATGATGGGATTCGGATTTTGAAAAAGATGCAGTATTTGTTTTCGAATATTCTCAAAAGAAAATACTGTATATTTTTTTTGTATCTCTGCTGTTTGTTCTGCAAACTGCAAGATTCCTTTTTGAACTGCTTTTAAATGAGCCATAGTATCTGGTGTCATACCGATTTCTCCTAAAATGGGACCCTGTTCGTTATATCCAATTGTTGTTCCATGATCGGTATGATAAATAAATTCAAAAACTCCGCACCCGGAAGTAATAATCTCTCTTACCTGTCGATTCTGATACCCAAATAAATACCCATAATTACTCATTCCTTCTTTTAAATAAGTTTCTATTTCTTCTTTCTGACCCATAAAAAGACCGATATAATTATTCTGTATTCCGTTTTCTTTTAATATTGTTGTAAAATTATTTTGCATCGCCCCGGTCCATCCGATATCCACAATGCCAATATTATTATTTTTCTCTGTTATATTTGTACGCAGATAATTGCTGATATATTTAAACTGTTCTTTTGAGATTACATCAACTTTATCTTTTATCAATCTAAAAAATAATTCTTTGTTCTGAATATGAGAAACGGTATCGTTCTTATTTATTCCAAGCTGAGCTAACACTTTATCTCTAAATATTTTATCTTCATCAATTCCCAGCTTTTGAAAAAATTGTTCTATTGTCATATTCGGAGAATTTATATAAATTATTTTATTAAAATCTTGAAAACTTTTACAAAAATGTAATAGTGGAATGGATAAACTTTTTCTGGAAACATATAAATATTTTGTTTTAATTTCTGTTCCAAACAACAGATCAAAAAGTTTTTTATAAAAAAAGCCTTCTCTAGAAAAAAAATAAAGCCCCGTAATCTTTTTCTTTTTGCACATTTCCCGCAGCCAAATAACAAAACCCAGCGTAACTGCTCCAAAATAGGAATATCCAATCTGCTCATCTTCATCAGCACAAAAATATTTTGTGTTTTGAAGATAACGATCTAATGGAGACTCTTTTTTTGAATTTTTTAAAAATTTTGCCTTTATTTGATTTCTCTTTGCAAAAAAATAATCGCTCTTTATATTATCTCCAATATGGAGCAAATCCTTTGGAGCAATTTCAAGTTCTTCACATACCTTTAAAAATAACTTTCCTCCATTTGCCTTGCTCTGACCTTCCAAATTCGAAATAAAAATTTTCTTTATATCATAACCACATTTCTTTAAAATCCTAAGAAGCAGTTCTTTTTCAAGATACATGTCAGAAATTACAATAATCTCTTTCCCTTTTTCGCGAAACTTATGGTACAAAAAAAATCCAGCAGCATTAGGATAAGAAATATCATATTCAATTTCCTGTTCTAATAAAATACATTTTTCCTTATCTTCTTTTGAAATTCCAGAAATCCTTTCATATATCATACTTAAATTCAAGCAAATCGTGCCTTCTTTACGAAGCTCTGTTTCGCTGCTGATTCGTTTTTCTTTAAAACCTTTCAGTTTTTTTCCGTAGGTTTCTTCAAAACGTTTTTCAAGAAGATCAAAAACTCCTGAAGGACTGGAAGTCATGCGATTTACCAAAGTATCATATAAATCAAAAGATATTATTTTATTGGACTTTGTTATAATTCTTTTTTTACTCATAATCATTTTGTTTATTTTAAATTCTCCCGATACCATGCGATCGCCAGTTTTATTCCATCCGCAAAGCTGTACTGCGGTTCATACCCTAACAGCCCTCTTGCCTTTTCAATATCTGCATTGCTGTGTTTGATATCTCCAGCCCGTTCTGGTCCAAACATTGGCTCTGGCCGGTTTCCATCAGAATCTTTTACTCCAAGTGCATCCGCCAGACAATTATACACATCAATCAAATATTCCCTTCCCCCAAAAGCGATATTGTAAGCATGTCCTGCGGCTTTATCATCTGCTTTGCAAGCTTTTAAATTTGCCTCAACCACATTTTCAATATACGTAAAGTCGCGGCTCTGTCTGCCATCGCCATGAATTATTGGTCGTTCCCCATTTAAAAGCTGCTTGATAAATTTCGGAATTACCGCCGCGTATGCACCTTCTGGATTCTGCCTTTTTCCAAATACATTAAAATACCGCATTCCATAAGTTTTTAAGCCATAAAGCTTAAAATAAAGTTTCCCGTATTCCTCATCCACGCGCTTCGTCAGCGCATAAGGCGACAGCAAATTTCCTTCGGTTCCTTCTTTTTTTGGCAAAACAGGATGATCGCCATACACGGAAGAACTGGATGCGTAGACAAATTTCTGAACCTTATTTTGTCTTGCGGCTTCCATCATATGCAATGTTCCTTGAATATTTACCTGTTCATAATACAATGGCATTTCCATGGAACGCGGCACGCTTCCCCACGCCGCCTGGTGCAAAACATAATCCACCCCGCTGCACGCTGCCATACAAGTATCAAAATCCGTAATATCGCCCCGAATAAATTCATAGTTGGGATGGTTTGAAAATAAATCGATATTTTCCTGTTTTCCTGTGGATAAATTGTCCAGACAGCGAACTTTGTACCCCATATTTAATATTGCTTCGCAGAGATTCGAACCAATAAAGCCAGCACCGCCAGTCACCAAAAACAAAGCATTTTTTTCAAAACTTAATTCTCTATAATTCATGCATACTCCATTCTGTTATAGTGTTGTATTTTCAGACTCCTGTAAAATTTGCTGTCTGCAAAACTATATTAAAATGCCCTCTACAGTCTCCAATACCGATATCCCGCCGCCTCATAATCCTTCGGGCAAAAAAGCCCTTTTACATCGACAAGCACCTTCTGTTTTGCTGGGATCTTCTGAAACATTGCGTCAATTTCAGCGATAGAAAGCTCTGCAAATTCCTGATGTGCCACTGCCAAAACAACTGCATTACAATCTTTGATTTCTGACAGCGCACACAAAGAAATTCCATAGGCTCTCTCGGCTTCTTTGCAGTCCGCAACTGGATCTGCAATTACAGGACAAATACCATACTGCCTTAATTCTTCCACAATATCCATCACTTTGGTATTCCGAATATCCGGGCAGTTTTCTTTAAACGTCAATCCCAAAATCGCAACCTTTGCATCTTTTACCGAAATCCCTGCCTGAATCATGTTTTTTACCAGATTCTCTGCAATATACTTTCCCATATTGTCATTGATCCGGCGTCCTGAAAGAATCACTTGGGAATGATATCCCATCTGTTCTGCTTTATAAGTCAAATAATAAGGATCCACTCCAATGCAATGTCCTCCGACAAGCCCCGGATGAAATTTCAGAAAATTCCATTTTGTTCCGGCAGCCTGAAGCACTTGCTTTGTATCAATGCCAAGCTGATGAAAAATAATGGAAAGCTCATTCATAAAGGCGATATTGATATCCCTCTGAGAATTTTCAATAACTTTTGCCGCTTCTGCAACCTTGATGGATTCCGCTTGATACACACCCGCTTCCACCACAAGACCATACACGTTTGCGATTGTTTCCAGCGTCTCCTCATCCATCCCGGAAACTACTTTCGTGATCGATTCCAAACGGTGTACCTGATCTCCCGGATTGATTCGTTCTGGGGAATACCCTACTTTAAAATCAACTCCACACTGAAAACCAGACTCTTTTTCTAAAATTGGAACACAAATTTCTTCTGTAACTCCTGGATATACTGTAGATTCATAGACGACAATCGAACCTTTTTTTAAGTTTTGTCCAACAAGTCTGCTCGCATGTTCCACCGGGGATAAATCCGGCGTATGATCTTCTTTTACCGGAGTCGGCACTGCTACAATAATAAATTTTGCTTCTTTTAATCTTACAGGATCGCATGTAAAATCAACGCTGCACTCTTTAACCGCTTTATTTCCCACCTCGTTTGTCGGATCAATTCCATTTTGATATAACTTAACTTTTTCTTTGTTTAAATCAAATCCAATCACTTGAACTTTTTTTGAAAAAGCAACGGCAATCGGCATTCCCACATATCCAAGTCCAACCAAAGCCAATGTTTCTTTTTTTGCTAATAAATCGTTGTATGTAACCATGACATCGTTTCCCTCATTTCTGCAATGCAAATTCTGTTCGATATTAGTTTTTATTACATGTCCGTTTTCAGATTTTTCGATGTTCAATTTCTTCGAAATAGGCATCGACAACCCGCTTCCGGTCAAAAAACCGCTTTGCCCATATTCTGGATTCCATTCCCATTTGTTTCTTTTGCACGTATGGCATTGCAAGAAATTGCTCCATCGCTTCTGTAAGCTTTTCTGCATTTTTCACGGGAACAAGAAACCCGCTTTTCCAGTTGTTGATGCACTCTCTGCATCCGGGAATATCACTTGCAATCAACGGTCTTCCCATTGCAGCAGCCTCTAACAGAGCATTTGACATTCCCTCATGATAAGAAGGCAAAACAACACAATGCATCTTTTTTACCACTTCCCGAATATCCTGAACCATTCCATGGTATATAATTATTTTATCTTCCTGCATTTGTTTTAGTTTGTTTTCAAATTCCTCCTCACAGAATCCACAAATATGAAATTCCGTTTTCGGATATTTTTGCTTTAGTATTGCAGCGGCTTTCAAAAACTCGTTGATTCCTTTTTCCTTCATAACTCTGGAGACAAATGCAAACTTAATTTCCTCTGATTGGTTTGTTCTTTCTTCTGGATATTCGCAAAAAGAAAAATGCTGCAAGTTTACCCCAGAACCTGGAAGTCTTCGAATCTTTCCAAAAACCATCCGATTTTTTTTGATAAATTTAAAATTTTCTTTGTTCTGGCAGAATACACAATCTGCTTTTTTTAACGCAAAACGGTACAATCTAATTGTGATAAAACGCAGAATTCCCCGATTTTCCAGAGCACTTCCAAGTCCTGTTATATTTGCAATATACGGAATACGCAGCATCCGCGCTGCGATTCCGCCGTAAATATTCGGCTTGATGGTATAAGTGAGAACAACATCCGGTTTCACACGCATAAGCAGCTTTTTCATTGCAAACAATAATTTTAAATCCTGAAATGGATTGGTTCCCCGCCGGTCGATGGAAATTTCATGAAATATACAGCCCATCGCTTTCAAATCTGCGATTCGTTCTCCATTTGGAAGTAAGAGATGTACTTTATATTTTTTTCTAAGCAGCTGCTCTAACAATTCTTTTCTGAAATTGTATAGTCCGATATCATTGTTTATTATAATGGCAATTATTCTTTTCAATTTCTCTCACATCCCTTTGCACCTATAGCATTTAAATCAAGAAAAAATCTTTCAAAAAGTTTTTAATTTATAATTTTCTTGCCGGAACTCCAACATAAGTTCCCTGTTCCATAAAATCTTTTACAACTACAGCACCTGCGCCAATAATTACTTTATTTCCAATTGTTTTTCCCTGTATGATCTTTGCGCCTGTTCCAAGTTCCGATTCTGTGCCAATTTTGACATTCCCTGAAATATTGGCTCCCGGATATACTGTGACGAAATCCTCCACAATAACATCATGTCCTATGGTACAGCTTAAATTTATAATATTAAAATTTCCAAGTGTAATATTTGTTGTTAATATTGTTCCTGCACAGATCAGATTGCCTTCTCCTATTTTTAAATCTTGCGAAAAGCAAATCAAAGGATCCATAAGATTTGGAAAATACAACAATGAATTTTCCTTTAAATTTTTTATGATCTTTTTTCGAACTGCTGCGGAACCAATCGCGCACACAACGCCGATTTTTTCTTGACTGCGCCGTAAATCTTCAATCGTTCCCAACACTGGAATCTCATTTACAACGTTTTTTTTAGCTACAGCGTCATCAAAAAAACCTTCTACATTCCATAGCCTGTATTTTTGATTTATTCTTTCAATCATCCAGAATATTTCTCTGCCAAAACCACCTGCGCCAACAATTACAAGCTTTTTTATATCCATCATGTTCTTGTCCTTATCAAACAAATTATTCAATGAATTTCTTATTGTCAAAAAAATCTTGTAGATCAATTATAAAGTTGATTTTTTTTCTTATCTTTTTTAAAATCCATTATAAATTTCCTTGAAATTCTTCCATCGTGGCACAAGTTTCTGAAGAAATTCCTTTTCTTTTCGCCACAATTTTTATTGTTGACAAAAGAATTTTCAAATCTCCCCAAAAAGAAATATGCTCTACATACCAAACATCTTGTTCCAAACGTTCTTTCCATAAACTTTGATTTCTTCCATGCACCTGTGCATATCCTGTTAATCCTGGACGAACTTTATGTCTTTTGTGCTGTCGTTTATTATAAAGTGGAAGATATCTTACCAGAAGCGGTCTTGGTCCTACGATGCTCATATCCCCTTTTAATATATTGAATAATTCCGGCAATTCATCAAGACTTGTTGCCCGTAGTGATTTTCCAAAACTCCCAAGACGTTTTTCATCTGGCAATGGATTGCCATTTTTATCTTTCTGATCTGACATGCTTCGAAACTTATACAATTTAAATATCTTTTCATTTAATCCAGGACGTTCCTGTGTAAAGATAATCGGTGAGCCAAGCTTTATTTTTACAAGTACTGCCACTACAAGCATTACTGGACTGAGCAGAAAAAGTGCAGACAAAGCACAAATTACATCAAGTGGTCGCTTTATGTAGATTTCATAAATCCCATGATGTTCTTTTTTTCTGTGATTTCCTCGCTGCTGATTTGACTTTAACGGTATACGAATGTAATGTTGTTTTTTCTTGCTGCTTGTATTTTTTTTAATATTATTTTTCATTTTATTTTGCGATATGGCGTCTTGTATGATTTTATTTTTCTGCTCCTGCTTCACCATACTGTTTTCTTTCCTGATTTTCTAAAAAACATTTCTTTGATCACTTTTATTTTTCCATTTCTGTATACACTGCTTTATAACTAGTTAAAAAACTCTTTTTCCAAACTTATTCTCCAAAACAGCTTTTCACAATCTGTATTACTTTTTCTTGCTGTTCTTTTGTCATTTTAATATCGCTTGGCAGACACAATCCTCTTGCAAAAAGATCTGCTCCAACATCATGCACCG